>JALZDD010000388.1 GCA_030862715.1 Actinomycetota bacterium
AATGCCTCGCCGAGGCGCTCGACAACCAGATCGAGTGGGGTGTCTGGGGCGGCATGACCGAGCGCGAGCGTCGTGCGCTGCTCCGCCGCAGCCCGAACGCCTCCTGGCGCGCCGTGCTCGAGGCCGCGCGCACCCGTGCCTCCGTGGAGTGAGCACTCGTCCCCTACTCGAGTGAGTCGCTGAAGATCTTGGTCTGAGCCAGGACGTACGTCACGTACGTCCTGGCTCGACTCATTCCTGGGCCAGCAGCCGGCCGATCTCGCGGAGCCCGTCGAGGTCGTGTACGTCACCGGGCAGCGCCGGCACGACGGCGGTCGGCACCTGGGGATGCGCGACCGCGAAGCGCTCGCGCAGCTGGTGCTGGCGTTCGACCAGGAGCGCGCGGTCGGCATGGAGCCGCAGCAGCCCGGCGGTGAGAGGCGCGTCGGGGAGACGCTCGGAGGCGGCCCCGGCCGCGGCAGCGGTGAGCGATGCGTCGTCGGGCAGGGTGGCTCGGTTGACGACCAGCCCCTGCAGCGGCATCCGGTCACCGGAGAGGCGCTCGACGAAGTAGGCGGCCTCCCGGAGCGCGTCGGGCTCGGGGGCCGCGATCACGAGGAAGGCGGTCTCGTCGGCCTGAAGCAGTGCGTACGTCTCCTGCGCCCGTTGCCGGAAACCACCGAAGACAGTGTCAAGCGCGGTCACGAAGGTCTGCAGGTCGGTGAGCATCTGCCCGCCGAGGACCTTCTTGAGCGCGTTGGTGACGATGTTGATCCCTGCCGACATGAGCCTGACCGGACCCTTGGCCGGGGCCAGCATCAGGCGCAGGAAGCGTCCGTCGAGGAAGCTGGAGAGGCGCTCAGGTGCGTCGAGGAAGTCGAGGGCACTTCGGCTCGGGGGCGTGTCGACGACGATCAGGTCGTAGTCGCCGTTGCCGCCGTTGTGGGCGAAGGCGTCCCGGTAGAGCTGACCGAGCTTCTCCATCGCCATGTATTCCTGCGTGCCCGCGAAGCTGGAGCTCAACGCGATGTAGAACTGGTTGTTGAGGATCTGCTGCGCCTTCTCCGGGCTGGCCTGGGACTCGACCACCTCGTCGAAGGTGCGCTTCATGTCGAGCATCATCGCGTCGAGCCGGCCAGGCCCGATCCCGGGAACGGGACGGGGCGTGTTGTCGAGCCGCTCGATGCCCATCGACTGGGCGAGCCGTCGCGCCGGATCGATCGTCAGCACCACCACCTTGCGTCCGCGCTCGGCCGCTCTGAGCGCGAGCGCCGCCGACGTGGTCGTCTTGCCCACGCCGCCGCTGCCGCAGCAGACGATGATGTGGGTGTCGCGGTCGTCGAGCAGCCGGTCGACCTCGAGCTGCCGGGTGTCGTTCGCGTGGGCCGCCAGCGGACCGACGCGTGGATGTGACTTCATGCCAGCCCCTGGTCCTTGAGGTCGGCCGCGAGCTCATAGAGCCCGCCGATGTCGATCCCGCCGGCGATCCGGTCGAGCTCATAGGTCGGGACCCCGAGGCCGGCGACGAGGTCGCGCTGGGCGTCCTCGAGGGCACGGCGCTCGGCGTACTCCTTCGCCTCGTCGGCGAGGGCGGAGATCAGGGCGGGGTCGGGTTCGACGCCGGCGCGCTTGAGGTCCTCGGCGATCAGCTCGTCGTCGAGGGAGCCGGCGAGAGCGGGGGCGAGGGAGGTGTCGGGGAGGTCGCGGGGGCGTACCTGGTTGACGATGACGCCGCCGACAGGGAGCCCGGCGGAGCGCAGCTCACTGATGCCGTCGGCGGTCTCCTGGACCGGCATCTCCTCGAGCAGCGTGACCAGGTGGACCGCGGTGCGCCGAGAGCGGAACAGGGTCATCATCGTGTCGGCCTGGTTCTTGATCGGGCCGACCTTGGCCAGGCCCGCGACCGACTCGGACACGTTCAGGAACGACGTGATCCGGCCGGTCGGGGGAGCGTCGAGCACGACGGCGTCGTAGGTCCGCGCGCCCTTGTTGCGGCTGTTGCGCTGGACGGCCTCGAAGAGCTTGCCGGTGAGGAGCACGTCCCGGACCCCGGGCGCGATCGTGGTCGCGAACTCGATCACGCCGAACCGGTCCAGGGCGCGGCCGGCCGGGCCGAGCTTGTAGTACATCTTGAGGTATTCGAGGAGCGCTTCCTCGGGGGCGATGTGCAGGGCGTAGACGTTGCCCGGCTCGGCGTCGGCACCGGATCGCGCCCGCAGCCGCAGTCCGGTCGCGATGCGGGTCTCGGCGTAGGGCAGCGGATCGACGTCGAACATCCGCGCCACGCCTTGGCGGCCCTCGACCTCGCACAGCAGGACGTTCTTCCCGTGGGAGGCCAGCCCGAGCGCCAGGGCAGCAGCCACCGTCGACTTGCCCGTGCCGCCCTTGCCGGTCACCACATGCAGTTGCACGTGGGGCCAGTCGGAACTCATGCCGCCGCCTCCGTTGAGAGGAGCCAAGAGTACGGACGCGGCGGCCTGAGGTCGATTGCCGCTCGCTTGCGCTCGCTCATGGGAGTGACTTTAACGGGGTCGCGCCATCAGGGGGTGATGTTGAGGTTCTCGACGATCTTGGTGCCGATAGCGGTGTCGCCGGTGATCTCGACCTTGGCGGGGTCGCCTGAGGCACGGCCGCCGGTGAGGAGGACGTACGTCTCCCGGTCCGTGGAGAGCGTGACGGTGGGCGCGGTGACCGGGTCGGCCACCGGGACTCCCTTCCCCTCCTTGGTGACGGTGAACGCGTAGGGCGCGTGGCCCTCGACCTCGACGACGACGGAGGTGCCGGGGGCGCAGGCGGCCTTCTTGGCGAGCACGAACCCGACGCCTTCGAGAAGGTAGTCGGCGGTGTGGAGGGCGCCGGGGCTGTCGAGGTTGCCCGGCCGGCCGGTGGCTCGGCGGATGTCCTGCTCGTGCAGCCAGAGGTCGAGCGGCCGGTTGCGGAGCAGCTTGCCGGTCGTCCACCCGAGCGCGCCGAAGATGCCGGCCGCCGGCGCCGCGGGGTCCTCGGGCGGCGAGGCGAGCAGCTCGTCGTGACGTACGGCGGTGTAGCGGCGGATCTCGTCGATGATGCTCGCCGTGGGGACGTCGCGACGGGTGAGTACGCCGATCTCGGTGAACTGGCCCATCGGCGACTTGATGTGGGCGGACTCGGGCACGGGGGCGTCCTCGCGGGGCGCGCCGGCGGTGAGGCCCTCGAGGTGAGCGACGTGGGAGGCGATCGCGCGTACGTCCCAGCCGGGGAGGTCGGTGGACTGGTCCCAGTCGGTCTCGGAGAGCTCCTCGAGGAGTGCGAGGAGGTCCTGGACGGAAGACCACCAGGTGTCGACGTACGTCTTCAGCTGCTCTGCGGAAGTCACGGACCTGACCATAGTGGGCCGGATCCTCGGTTGGAAGGTCAAACCATGTCGCCGGGAAACCGGTCCGCGGGTCCGCGAAGTAGGGTGCCGATATGACCAAGTGGGAGTACCAGGTAGCGCCGATCCTCAACCACGCTGCGGCGCAGATTCTCAACAACTTCGGTGCCGACGGGTGGGAGCTCGTCTCCATCCTCGACAACGGCACCGGCAACTACGTCGGCTTCTTCAAGCGGGCGGTCTCGGAGTGAGCGGCCCCGAGGAGGTCCTCGCCGAGCTCGGGCTGAGCGTGCCGGACGTCGTGCCGCCGGTGGCGGCCTACATTCCGGCGGTGCGCTCGGGCAACCACGTCTTCACCTCGGGCCAGCTCCCGATGAAGGACGGCGCCCTGCTCTCCGTCGGCAAGGTCGGCGGGGACGTGTCGGCCGAGGACGGCTACGCGGCGGCTCAGCAGTGCGCGCTCAACGCCCTGGCCGCGGTCAAGGCCGAGCTCGGTGACCTCTCGCAGGTCAAGCGCGTCGTGAAGGTGCTGTGCTTCGTCGCCTCCACCCCCGACTTCACCGGCCAGCCCGGCGTCGCCAACGGTGCCTCGGAGCTGCTCGGGAAGGTCTTCGGCGACGCCGGCCGGCACGCGCGCTCCGCCGTCGGTGTGCCCGTCCTGCCGCTCGACGCTCCCGTCGAGGTGGAGATCGTCGTCGAGATCTGAGCCTCGGTCTGAGGCTCGGATGGGGGTAGGGCGCTGGTGTGAGCGTCGCTACAGTGACGAACGTGCGTATCCCGATCCCTCCAGTCCGGCTTGGTGACGACATCGTGGCGTTGGCCGGGGAGTACGCCCAGGGCGTACGCACCCCGGTCGAGCCGCGCGACGCGGCGACGGTGCTGCTGCTGCGGCCGGGCTCCGATGACGGATCCTCTGGCCCAGAGGTCTACTTGCTCCGTCGGCAGCTGACGATGGGTTTCGCCGCTGGGATGGCTGTCTTCCCCGGCGGAGGCGTGGACGTACGCGACGCCGAGCTGCCCGACTCGTGCTGGGCCGGGCCGTCCGCCGGTGAGTGGGCGCGCCGGCTCGGAGTCGACGAGTCCCGTGCGCGGGCGCTGGTCGCCGCGGCGGTGCGGGAGACGTTCGAGGAGTGCGGGGTGCTGCTCGCGGGAGCATCGGCTGATGCCGTCGTCGACGACGTCTCGGGCGACGACTGGGAGGCCGACCGGGCCGATCTGGAGTCACGCTCGTTGTCGTTGACCGAGCTGCTGACCCGGCGCGGGCTGGTGCTGCGTACGGATCTGCTGGCGCCGTGGGCCGCCTGGACGACCCCCGTCTTCGAGCCGAAGCGCTTCGCGACCTGGTTCTTCGTCGCGCGGCTTCCCGAGGGGCAGGTGACGCGCGACGTGTCCAGCGAGTCCTCCTCGGTGCTCTGGCTGAGCACCGCCGAGGCGGTCGCCCAGGTCGAGGCCGGCGAGCTGGCGATGATGCCGCCGACCTACCTCAACTGTCTCGAGATCACCTCGATCGGGTCGGAGGACGAGGTCCTC
>JALZDD010000416.1 GCA_030862715.1 Actinomycetota bacterium
TCGACCATCGCCGCGCCGACCTGTGCGGTCAGCAGCTCCTGGGCCCGGTACGTCCCGATCTCGTCGATCAGCTCGCGGGTCGACGCGTCGGGGTCCATGAGCCGGTCCAGGACCTCGACCCGCGCCGGCGACTGGTGGTCGCAGATGTGCATGTCGGACAGGTGCGCGACGGTCAGCACCGGGTCGCCCAGCTCCTCGGGCCTCCGGGCCAGATCGGTGCGCGAGATGTGGCGCTCCTGCGGGCCTTCGGCCAGACGTACGTAGTTGCCCTTCCGGCCACCCGCGACGATCCGACCGCTCTCGCTCGTGACACCCATTGCGCCGCCTCTCCCTATGCCCCGACCGACACCGTCCGGTGCGCGAACCCTACTCCCCCCGTCCTCACCCAACCCATACGCCGCCGAGACCCTTCGGCTCGCCGCCCGTGAGTCCGCGCAGCGGCTCATGAACACAGACCTTCCCCTTGACAAGCTGCGGTGACCTTCATCACACTCATGCCAATGTCGAACCGGTTCGAAAGGGTAGCCAGTTGACCACCATCCAGGACGTAGCGCGGCACGCGGGAGTCTCGCGGAGCACCGTCTCCTACGCCCTTTCCGGCAAGCGCACGATCTCGACCGAGACACGGGAGCGGATCGAGCAGGCCATCCGCGAGCTCGGCTTCACGCCGAACGCCGGCGCACGCGCACTGGCCACCTCGCAGACGATGGTGCTCGGGCTGCTGTTGCAGTTCCACGAGGACGAGTTCGCGCCTGCGATGCTGCAGTACGTCCTGCCGATCTCCATGCGGGCCCGCGAGCTCGGCTACGACATCCTGATGGTGACCGACCCCGACGGCCCGGCCGCGATCCACCGGATCGCAGACTCCCGGATGGTCGACGGCATCGTCCTCCTCGACGTCACCGCCGAGGATCCGCGCCTCGAGGCGCTGAGAGCGGTCCACAAGCCCGGCGTGCTGCTCGGCCTCGCCCGCGACACCGCCGGCCTGGACTTCGTCGACCTCGACTTCGGCGAGGCGGCCAGGATGCTCGTCGACCACCTGCAGGAACGGGATCACCGCGAGCTGATCCTGATCGCGCCGCCGCACCACGTGATCGAGCGCGGCGGGACGTACGCATGGCGATTCCGCGACGCGGCCGTCGAGCGCGCGGCGCGACACGGCATCCAGATCCACTGCTACCACGGCGAGTCTCGCCAGCCCGCGATCGGCGAGTCCGTCAACCGCATCCTCGACGCACACCCGAACGCGACCGGCCTGATCGTCCACAACGACGCGACGGTCGCCGCACTGCCCTCGATCCTGAGCGATCGCGGGGTGCGGGTCCCCGAGGACCTCAGCGTCGTCAGCCTCTACTCGCGTGACTTCGGCGAGGAGTTCTCGCTCCCCTATACAGCCGTGGACTCGGCCGCGGACGAGCTCGGGCGCCAGGCGGTCTCCCGGCTGATCGACCGGGTCACCGACCCGGTCGAGGCCGGACCGCCGATCGTCCGGTTCGTCACCCCGGTGCTCCGCGACCGCGGCAGCACCAGCTGACCCAGCGCCGGGATCGTACGGCGTGCCTCGTCACGCCCGCCGTCGAACCGGTTCAACAACCCAACCCAACGCAACGATGCGAAAGGACACGAGATGAACAGCACCCCCAACTCAGGCCGCCCCCACGGTCGTACGGTCGCCCTCCTCACCGCGGCCGCCCTGACCATGTCTCTGGCGGCGTGCGGCTCCTCGGAAGAGTCGGGCAAGGTCACCGAGATCGGGTTCTGGGACCCCTACCCGCAGTACGACGACAGCTCGGACTGGGCCACGTACGTCAAGTCGTGCGCACCGGAGGGCACGACCATCAAGCGCACCGCCGCGCCGAACACCGACCTGATCAACAACCTGACGACGGCCGTCCGCGAGGACAACGCACCCAACGTGGTGTTCCTCGACAACCCGGCGATGCCCGAAGCCTCGGCCTCCGGCCTGCTGGCCCCCATCGACGAGGTCGGCCTCGAGGCGACCGACGCCGACGCCAATCTCGCCGGCCCGGGCACCGTCGACGGCGAGACGTACGGGGTCCCCGTCGGCGCCAACACCCTCGGCCTCTACTACAACGAGAAGGTCCTCGCCGACGCCGGCGTCGACCCGGCGAGCATCACCGACTGGGCGAGCCTGAACGCCGCCCTGGAGAAGGCGACCGGAGCCGGCCACAAGGGCATCACCTTCGCGGGCGTCCCCGGCGAGGAGGGCACCTTCCAGTTCCTGCCCTGGTTCTGGGGATCCGGCGCTGACCTGTCCGACATCGGCTCGGCCGACGCGGTCGAGGCGGGCCAGCTCGTCTCGGACTGGATCGGCAAGGGATACGCCCCCAAGTCTGCCGTCACCGACAACCAGTCGGCGTCCTGGGACCTGTTCCTGACCGGCGAGTACGCGTTCGCCGAGAACGGCTCGTGGTTCGCCCAGGCGGCGACCGAGCAGAAGTTCCCGATCAAGATGATGCCCATCCCCGGCCAGGACGGCGGCGCGGCGCCGGTACCGACCGGCGGTGAGTTCGGTGTGGTGCCGCTGCACAAGGAGAACAGCGACGCCCACTACGCCGCTGCCAAGGAGGTGCTCGACTGCCTGCTCGGCTCGAAGACTCAGGTCGAGACCGACGACATGCTCGGCTACTTCACCGCCACCGAGTCCACTCGCAAGCAGCAGATCGCCTCCACGGAGCCCTACCAGCCGTGGGCGGACGCCATCGCCAGCGCCCAGGGCCGGACGACCGACCTCGGCACCGGCTACCTCGCGACCTCGGCCGCGCTGTCGAAGGCCGAGCAGGCAGCGCTCAACGCCGCAGGCGACGCCGGTCAGGTCGAGGACGCGTTCGAGACCGCGGAGCAGGAAGCCAAGGGCAACTGACCCGCACCCGGACTCCGGAGAACGGATGGAAACAGTGACCAAGAGTTCCGCAGTCTCAACGCTGGAGCCCCGGCCGGCCCCGGAGACGGTGCCGGCCTCGGGGCCCCCGCCCAAGCGCCGACATCTCCGCCGGCACTGGGCCGGCGTGGCGTTCGTCGCACCGCTGGTGACGTACCTCGTCGTCTTCTACGCCTACCCGCTCTTCGAGAACGTGTCGATGAGTCTGCACCGCTTCACCCGGGCGACGTACGTCACCGGCGAGGCGCCCTTCGCCGGGGCCGACATCTACCGAGAGGTGCTCACCGCACCGCAGTTCTGGCCGATCGTGCAGCAGACCGCGGTCTTCGTGGTCGGCTCGCTGGTCTTCCAGTACGTCATCGGGCTGGCGCTCGCGACGTACTTCCACCGCCACTTCCCGCTGTCGGTGCTCCTCCGTGGCCTCTTCCTGGTCCCGTGGCTGCTTCCGATCATCGTCTCGGCGACGACGTGGCAGTGGATGATGGACGCGGACTCGGGCATCGTCAACCGGTTCCTGGGTGCCTTCGGCATCGACCCCGTCTGGTGGCTGAGCGCCGACAACTCGCTGTGGGCCGTGATGATCGCGAACATCTGGCTCGGGATCCCGTTCAACCTGGTCATCCTCTACTCCGGGCTGCAGAACATCTCGGCCGAGCTCTACGAGGCGGCAGCTCTCGACGGCGCCGGCCCGTGGCGCCGGTTCTGGTCCATCACGTTCCCGCTGCTGCGTCCCGTCAGCGCGATCACGCTGCTGCTCGGCTTCGTCTACACCCTCAAGGTCGTCGACATCATCTGGATCATGACCGCGGGCGCCGGGTCGTCGCAGACGCTGGCGACCTGGGCGTACGGGATGGCCTTCGGGAAGGGCACCTCGGCGGTCATCGAGTACTCCCAGGCGTCCGTCGTCGGCACCATCCTGCTGCTCGTCGCCCTGCTCATGGGGCTGGTCTATGTCGCCGTCCAGCGCAAGGAGGCCTGACATGGGCACCTCGACACGACGAACCGCCTCGGCCTGGGTGAAGACCGGCATCGGTCTGGTCCTGACCACACTGATGCTGTTCCCGCTCTACTGGATGGTCAACGTCTCCCTGACCCAGCGCGACGCCATCCGCAGCGGCGGCCTGTTCCCGAAGGCCTTCACCCTCGACCACTACCAGGTCGTGCTGCAGGACCAGCTCCCCTATCTCGGGACGAGCCTGGTCATCGGGATCGGGACGGTCGCGCTCACGCTGCTCGTCTCGGCCCCGGCCGGCTACGCGATGTCGTCGCTGTTCGTCCCGGGCCGGCGGGCGCTCAACTTCTGTCTCATCGTGGCGCAGATGGTCCCCGGCGTCGTGATGGCGCTGGGCTTCTACACCGTCTACACAGACCTCGGGATCCTCGACACCATCCCCGGCCTGATCGTCGCCGACTCCACGATCGCGATCCCGTTCGGCGTGATGCTGTTCTCCGCATTCATGGCGGGTATTCCGCGCGACCTGCTTCACGCGGCGGCCATCGACGGTGCGGGCCCCTGGAAGACGTTCACCCAGGTCGTCCTGCCGATCTCGCGCAACTCGGCGGTGACGGTCTCGCTGTTCGCCTTCCTGTGGGCGTGGTCGGACTTCATCTTCGCCTCCACCCTCAACCGCGAGGGCGGCGCGCTGCGCCCGATCACGATGGGTCTCTACGACTACATCGGCTCCCAGAACCAGGAGTGGGGCCCGTTGATGGCGACCGCCGTCGTCGCCTCCATCCCCACCGCCATCCTGCTCGTCGTCGCCCAGCGGTACGTCGCCGCCGG
>JALZDD010000428.1 GCA_030862715.1 Actinomycetota bacterium
CCGCAACGAGGAGGTCTTCTCCCGCAACGGCGACAACTGGAGCGCGGTGCAGGAGGGCAAGATCCTGCCGGACATGCCGATCTATCCCTTCGTGACCACCCGGCAGAACTCCTTCCACAACGACGGCGAGCTGCGCCGGCGGCTGCGCTCGCCGGTCGACCGGGCCCTCTCGCGGGTCGACGAGCACGGCTACGCCGCGCAGGTACGCGGCATCTGCAACGACCTCGTCGACGACATGCTCGAGCGTGGCGAGGCTGATCTGGTCCAGGAGTACGCCGTCCTGATCCCGCTGCTCTCGGTCGCCGCGATGTTCGGCATGGGCCACGAGGTCGGCGACTCGATGCGCAAGGCCGCCCACAAGGTCCTCGGTGGCGGCCAGCTCGCCCAGGAGGGTGTCATCGAGCTCGCCGTGGAGATCGTCGACCACATCGCCAAGCGCCGCCGGGACCCGCAAGACGACCTCACGTCGCACCTGATCGACGACCCCGGCCTGTGGGACGACAACGAGGTCATGGAGGCGATGATCGTGATGATCATCGCCGGCAACGAGCTGACCATCGCGACGATCACCCAGACCCTGCTGCTGATGCTCTCCGACGAGCGTTTCGCCGGCCGGCTGCGCGGTGGCCGCCTCGACGTCGACCAGGCGATCGAGGAGGTCATGTGGCGCGACCCTCCGTGCTACAACATCACGCCGCGGTTCGCGCTGCGCGACGTCGAGCTCGGCGGTCAGCTGATCCGCAAGGGCGACGCCGTGGTGCCGTGCATCGCGGCGGCCAACGCCGACCCGCTGATGACCGGCGGCGACCCGTGGCTGGAGATCGGCAACCGCGCCCACATGTCGTGGAGCGCCGGCCCCCATTCCTGCCCCGCCCAGCGGCCGGGCACGATCATCGTCCAGGCGGCCGTACGCACCGTCCTGGAGCGCCTACCGGAGGTCTCCCTCGCGGTGTCGGCCGACCAGGTCGAGCGCAACACCGACTCGCTCTCCTACCGCTACCCGACCTCGATGCCGGTGACGTTCGTCCGCACGCTGATCTGATCGCTACGCGAGCGAGACCAGATCGGCGTACTCCTCGTTCCACAGGTCCTCGACACCGTCGGGGAGGATGAGCACCTTGTCGGGCTCCAGCGCGTGCACGGCACCCTCGTCGTGGGTGACCAGCACGATCGCGCCCTCGTAGCGGCGGATCGCGTTGAGCACCTCCTCGCGGGAGGCGGGGTCGAGGTTGTTGGTGGGCTCGTCGAGCAGCAGCACGTTGGCCGCGGAGACGACCAGGGAGGCCAGGGCCAGCCGGGTCTTCTCCCCACCGGAGAGCACCCCGGCCGGCTTGTGCACGTCGTCGCCGCTGAAGAGGAACGCACCCAGCACGGTGCGCGCCTCGGTGTCGGTGAGCTGGGGCGCCGCGGACTGCATGTTCTGCAGCACCGACCGCTTGGTGTCGAGGGTCTCGTGCTCCTGGGCGTAGTAGCCGACCTTGAGCCCGTGGCCCGGCACGACCTGCCCGGTGTCGGGCTGGTCGACGCCGGCCAGGATGCGCAGCATCGTGGTCTTGCCGGCGCCGTTGAGCCCGAGGATGACCACGCGGGTGCCGCGGTCGATGGCCAGGTCGACTGCGGTGAAGACCTCGAGCGCGCCGTAGGACTTCGAGAGGTCGTTGGCGGTGAGCGGGGTCTTGCCGGACGGCGCGGGTGAGGGGAACTTGATCGCGGCGACCTTCTCCTGCTGCCGCTCCCCCTCGACGCCCGCCATGATCTTCTCGGCGCGCTTGAGCATGCTCTGCGCGGCGGTCGCCTTGGTGGCCTTGGCGCGCATCTTGTTGGCCTGGTCGGTGAGCGTCTTGGCCTTGTTCTGCGCGTTCATCAGCTCGCGCTTGCGACGGGCCTCGTCGGTCTCGCGCTGGGTCAGGTACTGCTTCCACGGCATGTTGTAGATGTCGATCACCTCGCGGTTGCCGTCGAGGTGGAAGACCTTGTTGACCGTCTGGGCGAGCAGATCGTTGTCGTGGGAGATCACGATGAAGCCGCCCTTGTAGGACTTCATCCAGTCGCGCAGCCAGATGATCGAGTCGGCGTCGAGGTGGTTGGTCGGCTCGTCGAGGATGAGCACCTCGGCCGACGAGAACAGAATGCGCGCCAGCTCGACGCGTCTCCTCTGGCCGCCTGACAGCGTCTTCAGCGGCTGGGTCATGATCCGGTCGGGGATGCCGAGCGACTGGGCGATCTGCAGCGCCTCGGTCTCGGCGGCGTAGCCACCGCCCGCGTCGAGCTCGTCGTGGGCGCGCTGGTAGCGCTTCATCGCCTTCTCGCGGACCTTCGGATCCTCGGAGCCCATCTCCTCCTCGGCGATCCGCATGCGGCGTACGGCATCGTCGATCCCGCGCGCGGACAGGATCCGGTCCTTGGCGATCACCTCGGGATCGCCGACCCGCGGGTCCTGGGGCAGATAGCCGATCTCACCGGTGTTGGACACCGTTCCGGAGGCAGGCAAGTGGTCGCCGGCGAGCACCTTCGTCAGGGTCGTCTTCCCAGCGCCGTTGCGGCCTACGAGCCCGACCTTGTCGCCGGGTCCGACTCGGAATGTGACGTTCTCCATCAAAAGTCTGGCGCCGACGCGGACTTCTAGGTCATGGGCAGTGATCATCTCCGTCACTAGTGTATGGGCGAGGCACTCGGCCTCACACATCACCACCTCCAGGGGGACAAGATGCGGTTCAACCCGAAGGCCAGACTCGACACCAGCCGGACCTCCGGCGGCGGTGGCGGGGGCGGGTTCGGCGGCGGAGGTGGCGCCCGGATCCCGATCCCCGGCGGCAAGGCCGGCGGTGGCATCGGCACCGTCATCGTGCTGCTGATCTTCTTCCTCGTCACCCAGTGCACCGGCGTCGGCCCGCAGGTCCTCGGCGACAGCGGAGGCTCCACGTCGGTCGGCACCGGCACCTTCGGCGGCCTGCAGGCGGCCGAGGGCGGCGACACCGGCGACTTCGGGTCGTGCCGGACCGGCGAGGACGCCAACAACGACGAGAACTGCGCCTTCGTCGCGCTGGAGAACTCGATGACCGGCTACTGGGACTCCCAGCGCGACCTCGCCGGCCGGTTCCAGCCCGAGCAGGCGGTCGTGATCTTCTCCGACCAGGTCCAGACCGGCGGCTGCGGCTCGGCGTCCAGCTCCGTAGGCCCGTTCTACTGCCCGGCCGACCAGACGATCTACCTCGACCCGACGTTCTTCGACTCCATCTTCGAGCAGCTCGGCGGGCAGGACACCACCTTCGTACGCGCCTACGTGCTCGCCCACGAGTACGGCCACCACATCCAGAACCTGCTCGGCACCATGGGCCAGGTGCGCACCCAGCAGGGCCCCGACTCCGACGCGGTACGCCTCGAGCTGCAGGCCGACTGCTACGCCGGCATGTGGACCGCCGCCGC
>JALZDD010000449.1 GCA_030862715.1 Actinomycetota bacterium
CTGTCGTCCCCGTACTCCTCCAGGTCGGCCAGCACGATCGCGAGCGCCTCGCGCACCAGCCGGCCGCGGTCGACCGCGATGCTGTGCTTGGCCCGCAGGTTGAGCCGGGCGTGCTCGAGGTCGAGCAGCTCCTCGGAGGTGATGTAGACCGTCATCTTCTCGTCATGACGTACGCGGCCGCTGGACCGCTTCTTCGCGGCCGGCGCCTCCTCGGCCGGCTCGGGCACGGCGTGCACCGGGCGAGCCTTCGCCTCGGCGGCGGGCCCCGCGGCGGCAGCGCCGTCGGACGTACGCCGGAAGAGGTCGTCGGCAGCCGGAACCCTCACTCGCCGCGTTGCCATCGGGCCAGCACCTCCTTGGCGAGCATCCGGTAGGAGTCGGCGCCGGTGGAGCTCGAGGCGTACTCGGTGATCGGCTCGCCGACCACGGTGGAGTCGGCGAACTTCACGGTGCGGCGGATGACGCTGTGGAAGACGCGGTCGCCCCAGCCGTTGACGAGGGTCTCCATGACCTCGCGGCTGTGCATGGTGCGGCTGTCGTACATCGTGCCCAGTATTCCGTCGATCTTCAGACGCGGGTTGAGCCGCTCCTGAACCTTGTCGATGGTGTCCTTGAGCAGGGCGACGCCGCGCAGCGCGAAGTATTCGCACTCCAGCGGCACGACGACGGAGTCGGACGCGGTCAGCGCGTTGACCGTCAGCAGGCCCAGGCTCGGCTGGCAGTCGATGAGGATCACGTCGTAGTTGGCGACGGCCGGAGCCAGGGCACGGGCCAGGGTCTGCTCGCGAGCGACCTCCTGGACCAGCTGAACCTCGGCGGCGGAGAGGTCGATGTTGGCCGGGAGCAGGTCGACACCGTCGATGCCCGAAGGGACGACGACGTCGTCGAGCGTGATGTCACGCTCCATCAGCAGGTTGTAGACGGTCAGCTCGATCTCGTTGGGCTGGAGTCCCAGTCCGACGGAGAGCGACCCCTGCGGGTCGAAGTCGACCATCAGGACCTTGCGGCCGTGCTCGGCCAGCGCGGCACCCAGGTTGATGGTGGTCGTGGTCTTGCCGACGCCACCCTTCTGGTTGACCATCGCGACCGTACGCGCCGGGCCGCCGGTGGCGGGGCCGGGCTCGGGGAGGTTGGGCCAGGGACGACCGGTCGGGCCCATCTTGTTCTTGCCCGGGGAGTCGAACGAACCCGCGTCGGGCTCGGGGGCGTTGGCGCGCAGCCGGGCCGAGGGCGGATAGGCCGGCGGCGGTGCTGCCGGCGTCTGCGGAGGCATCTGCGGCGCGGTCGCGCCACCTGCTCCGAAATAGCTGTCTTCCATTCCTCCACCCCCGGTTCAGTTGCCGCGGCCCTGGGACGATCACGGCTAGCGGGTCGATATGTCGACACGGCGACTCTAAGACCCGGATCTGCGCGACTGTAGGAGCCGCGCCGGGCGTGTCACAAGGCAAATCCGGGTGATTCTGCTACACGACCCGAATCTGTTGATGACCTGTGCACTTGGCGCCGCGCCAGCCCCACAGGAAGGGCCTCCGCTGTGGAGAAACCTGTGGATGAATCTCCGCTCGAACAGCCGGTCTCAGTGTGGCCGGCGGCGCTTCTGGAACTGGGCGTAGGCCTTGCCCGCAGCGTCCTTGATCTTCTTCTGGTTCTCGGGCTTGCGAGCCTCGTTGGCGATCTTGGCGATGGCCGCGACGACGACGGGGTTCTTCAGTAGCTTGCGCACGCCCCAACGCTAGCGGAACGGAGCAACCCGTCACAGCCGACGCATCGACACCGTCGCCAGAACCAGCTCGCCGGCCTCGTCGCTCGCGTCCAGATCGGCCACCGCCTCGATCACCCAGTCGTGGTCGCCAGCCGGGTCATCCAGGGTCTGGGTGATCCGCCAGACCCGGGTCGAGTCGTACGCCTCGTCCTCCTCGTCCACCCCTGCCGGGGCGCCGCGCTCGGCGGTCCAGGTGAGCAGCTTGGGCGAGCGCGAGTCGGCGGAGATGCCCACGTCGTCGTGCTCGGCGAAGTAGGCCTCGAGGGCGTCGTCCCAGCGGGACCTGGTCATCACGACGTCGCGCGCGGGCTCGACCCGGTCGGCGGCGGAGCGCTCCAGCGACATCAGCGTGTCGAGGTCGTCTCGCGAGACCGCGTCGACCCGGGCCCACATCGCGTTGCGGACCATGATCTCGAACGCACGGGTCTGCTGGGACAGCGACCGCGGCGGCGGTGGCGCCTCGTGGTGGGCGACCGCGGACGGGATGTGCTCGGGGTCGGAGAGCGCCTCCCACTCGTCCAGCAGCGAGGAGTCGGTCTGCCGGATGGTCTCCCCCAGCCACTCGATCAGGTCCTCGATCTCGGGGCTCTTGTGGGTCTCGGGGAGGGTGTGCCGGAAGGTGCGATAGGCGTCGGTCAGGTAGCGCAGCACCAGGCCCTCGGAGCGGGCGAGCTGGTAGCGGCGGACGACGTCGGTGAAGGTCATCCCCTGCTCGTACATCTCGCGCAGAATCGACTTCGGATCGAGGGCGTCCTCGGGCAGCCACGGGTGGGTGCCGCGGTAGACCTCGTAGAGCGCCTCGAGCCGCTCGGCCATCGGCTTGGGCCAGGTGATCTCCTCGATGAGGGCCATCCGCTCGTCGTACTCGACGCCGTCGGCCTTCATGTTCTCGATCGCCTTGCCGCGGGCCTCGTGCTGCTGGGCGAAGAGGATCTGGCGCGGGGGCTCGAGGACGGACTCGATCACCGAGACGATCTCGAGGGTGTGCTCGGGAGACTCCGGATCGAGGGTGTCCAGCGCGGCGAGGGCGAAGTGAGCCAGCGGCTGGTTGAGCGCGAAGTCGGCGGGAAGGTCCTCGGTGAGGACGTAACGCCGTCCGTACGCATCGGGCTCGGCGAGCCTCGTCAGGACCCCGCTGTGGACCAGGGAGCGGGTCAGGCGCAGGGCCCGGCGGGCGAGCTTGAGCTGGGTGCGCCGCTCCTCGTGGTTGTCCATGGTGATCCGGCGCATCACCTCGAAGGCGTCCTCGTCGCGGGCGACGACGTTGAGGATCATCGAGTTGTCGACCTTCATCCGGCTCTGCAGCGGCTCAGGAGCGCCGTCGACGAGCTTGGTGAAGGTCGCCTCGGTCCACACGACCGTGCCCTCGGGCGGCTTCTTGAGCTGGGCCTTGGAGTTCTTCTTGCCGGCCTTGCGGCGCTCCTCGGACTTCGCCTTGGCCTTCTCGTTCTCGATGATGTGCTCGGGGGCCTGGACGACGACGTAGCCCTGGGTGTCGAAGCCCGCCCGGCCGGCTCTTCCCGCGATCTGGAGGAACTCCCTGGTCCGCAGGATGCGCTGGCGGCGGCCGTCGAACTTGGCCAGGCCGGTGAAGAGCACCGTGCGGATCGGGACGTTGATGCCGACGCCGAGGGTGTCGGTGCCGGCGATGACCTTGAGCAGCCCGGCCTGGGCGAGCTGCTCGACCAGCCTTCTGTACCTGGGCAGCATGCCGGCGTGGTGGACGCCGATGCCCTTGCGCAGCAGCTTGGAGAGGGTCTTGCCGAAGCCGGCGGCGAAACGGACCGGCTCGAGCCGCGTGGCGATCTGGTCCTTCTCCTCGTTGGACAGCTTCAGCCAGCCGGCGTTGAGCAGGGAGGTGCCGTGGGTGACGGCGTCCTTCTGGGTGAAGTGGACGACGTAGACGGGAGCCTGGCCGGTGGTGACGAGCTCCTCGAGGGTCTCCTGGAGCGGCGTGAGGCGCCAGTCGAACGTGAGCGGAACGGGTCGTTCCGCCTGGTCGACGAGGACGGTGTCGCGGCCGTTTCGCCTGGTCAGGTCCTCGGCCAGCGCCTTGGTGTCACCGAGGGTCGCGGAGAGCAGCAGGAACTGGGCCTGAGGCAGTTCGAGCAGCGGCACCTGCCACGCCCAGCCACGGTCGGGCTCGCCGTAGTAGTGGAACTCGTCCATGATCACGAGCCCGACGTCGGCGTGCGCTCCCTCGCGCAGAGCCAGGTTGGCGAGCACCTCGGCGGTGCAGCAGATGATCGGGGCGTCGGCGTTGACGCTCGCGTCGCCGGTGAGCATGCCGACGTTCTCGGCACCGAAGGTCTCGACGAGGTCGAAGAACTTCTCGCTGACCAGGGCCTTGATCGGCGCGGTGTAGAAGGAGACCTTGTCCTCGGCCAGCGCCGCCGCGTGCGCGCCCGCCGCGACCAGCGACTTCCCCGAGCCGGTCGGCGTCGCCAGGATGACGTTGTCGCCGGCCAGGATGGACATGATCGCCTCGTCCTGGTGGGGGTAGAGGCTGCGGCCACTCCCCTCGGCCCACGCGACGACCGCCTCGTAGACGTCGTCGGGGCTCGCTCCGACCTTGGGGATCCAGTCGCCGGGTTTGGTCGAAACGGTCACAGGGCCCTCGGGTGTGCGGTCGCAAAGACCTCTCGGAGATTGTCCACGGTGACAAGAGTGTAGATCTGCGTCGTGGT
>JALZDD010000456.1 GCA_030862715.1 Actinomycetota bacterium
GGGGTGCTGACCTGGGCGACGTTCTTGTAGGTGATCTCGGCGCCGGCGGCGTCGAGGGAGATCGTGGTGTAGCCGCGGAGGCCGTTGTAGAACTTCATGTGCGGGTTGCGCTCCAGGTAGGCGGCCCAGTTGGCCGGGTGCTCGGCGCCGTTGCCGCCGGAGGTGATGGAGCTGGTGACGATCTCGGTGCCCATGATCCGCGAGGACGGGTCGTCGAAGTCGTCGTGGATGTTCAGCCCGTAGTGGACGTGGACGTCGCCGGTCAGCACCATCAGGTTCGACTGCTCGGACGCCTTCCAGCCGTCGAGGATCCGGCGCCGGGAGGCGGGGTAGCCGTCCCAGGAGTCCATCGACCGGGTGCCGTCGCCGGACGGGTTGTCGCGGCGGGAGAAGGTGACCTGCTGCGGGACGATGTTCCAGAGAGCCGAGGAGCGGCGCCAGCCGTCGATCAGCCACTGTTCCTGCTCGTTCCCGGGGAGCGTCATCGACTCGGCCTCGGACGCCGCCGACGGCACCTTCCAGCCGTCGCCGTTGGCCTGGTTGGTGCGGTACTGGCGGGTGTCGAGGATGTCGAACTGCGCCAGCCGGCCCCACTGCAGCCGCCGGTAGAGCTTCAGGTCGGGACCGGACGGCTGCTGCGGGAGCCGCAGCGGCTGGTTCTCCCAGTAGGCGCGGTAGGCGGCGGCGCGGCGTACCAGGAACTCCTCCGGCGGCACCGAGTTCTCCGGGGTGTCGGCGGCGTAGTTGTTCTCGGTCTCGTGGTCGTCCCAGGTGACGATGAACGGGTGCGCCAGGTGGGCCGCGATCTGGTCCGGGTCGGACTTGTAGAGCCCATAGCGTGCCCGGTAGTCGTCCAGCGTGACGGTCTCGTGGTTGAGGTGTGCCGGCAGCGGCTCGGTGTAGCCGCGCGCCCCGGCGGAGGCGTTCACGGCGTACTCGTAGAGATAGTCGCCCAGGTGGAAGACCGCGTCCACGTCCTCGCCGGCAAGATGCTTGTACGCCGTGTAGTAGCCCTGGTCGTAGCGCTGGCAGGAGGCGAGGGCGAAGGTCAGCGACGACACCGCGGCGCCGACGGCCGGGGCGGTCCGGGTCCGGCCGACGGGGCTGATCCACTGGCCTACCCGGAAGCGGTAGAAGTACTCGGTCGCCGCGTCCAGGCCGCGGACCTCGGCGTGCACGGAGTGGTTGAACTCGGTGTGCGCGGCAGCGGTGCCGCGGCGTACGACGCGGGTGAAGGCGGCGTCGCGGGCCACCTCCCAGCGGACATCGAAGCGCGAGGGCGGCATCCCGCCGGTGGGCTCGAGCGGGAGCGGTGCCAGCCGGGTCCACAGCAGCACCGAGTCGGGTAGCGGGTCGCCGGAGGCGACGGCGAGGGTGAACGGGTCCGAGGTGATCGCGGAGGGAGAGGCGGCCGGAGCGGCGAAGGCGCCCGTACGCGGCAGGCCGGTGGTGAAGGCCAACGCGGTCGCGGCGGCCGAGACGGTCAGGAAGCGGCGGCGGTCGAGGCCGCGCAGGGCACCACGGAGATCAGGAGTGTTGCTGGGGGCAGGCATGGACGTGCTCCTGTCGATATGGGGGTTATCGACATCAGCGAAGCGGTGCCCGGTGAAGGCACCGTGAAGTGTGGGAGAGGGGTGGGCTACGGGTTGGTGCCGGCGACAGGTTCAGAGACGGGCCGGTGCACCGGACAGCCCGGCGCGAAGGTGCCGAGCTCCTCGGTGTTGAAGCCGTGGGGATAGCTGCGCACACGGGGCATGTCGCGGACGTACGCAGGCTTTCTCCGTGCCGGCAGCAGCGCGACGACACGCGCCCGGGCCTTCAGCGCCCCGCGGGACAGCGTCCGGGCGAGCCGCCCGGGCTCGGGGTAGTCGAACGCCTCGAGCAGATGCGGCTCCATCAGCGACAACGAGAAGATGCGGATCACCGGAGCCAAAGGCCGGGGGTAGAAGGTGGTCAGCAGCTCGAGGGTCGAGTCGGCGACGGCACGGCCGCCCTCGTCGTACGCGAAGTGCTCGGCCTCGTAGGAGTCGAGGAGCTGCTCGAACTCCTCATAGGTCGCCGGGATGTCCTTGATCCCCATCCGCTTCCCGAGCGCCTGGTAGTAGCGCAGGGCGGCGAGCTGCTCGTCGGGGGTCGACTGCCGCCAGCCGAACTCCTGGTTCCAGCGCCGCGGGATCACCACGAAGGTGGACAGGACGTAGCGCATGTCGTCGTTCGAGATGTCGTACATCCGGTGCATCTGGTTGATCCGCCGCACCGCGGCTCGGCCGCGAGGGCTGTCCAGGTCCTCGATCACCGCGTCCTCCAGCAGCAGCGCGGTGTCGTCGTAGCGCTTCTGGGTGTCCTCGGTGAACTGGTGCGTGTCGGCCAGCAGCCGGCCGATCGAGGGCACCGCATAGGTCCGGAACAGGGCGAAGCTGAGCGCCTGGGTCGTGTCCCACGGGAACTCGTAGAGTCCCAGGATCCTTGAGATCTCCTGGAACTCGGTCTCCGGGTCGAGCCCTGCCGTGCGCGACTTCTTGGCCATGGTGCCTCCTCGTTCGATACATAACTGTATCGTGATTTGGGTCACCTGTCGTGGCTCTCGCCGTAATGTCTTCGGCATGGAGAAGTCGGGAACGCAGACGCCCCTGTCCCTCGCTGCCGCCGAGGCGGTCCGAACGTACGCCGCCGCCACCCGCTCCGCTCTCGGCTCCGCCGAGTCCCCGGTGATCTCGTACGCCGGTCTGTGGCTGCTCCTCGCTTCGCTGGCGCCCGCGGCGGAGACCGAGACCGACGAGATCCTGGGGCTGAACCGGGCCGACGCGCGGGCCGCCGCGCTCGCGCTGCTGGAGGCGCCGCACCCCACGCTCGGGGCCGCGGTCGCCGGCTGGCTGCGTTCCGGGGTGGAGCTGACGAAGGGTCTGCCGATCGTGCTCGACCCGCTCCCGGACCAGGCCGGGCTCGACGCATGGGCCGATGAGCACACCCGCGGTCTGATCAAGGAGTTCCCGCTCGAGATCGACGCCCAGACGCTGCTCGTGCTCGCCTCCGCGCTGGTGGTCACGCCGCGCTGGAGCGAGTCTCTCGACGAGGGCGAGGATGGGTTGCTGCTGCTCGAGGGCGGCTTCCAGGCAGTGGTCGAGACCGAGGCCGCCGGCCCGGTCGCCGTCGCCAGCCCATCGAGCGAGGACGGCATCTCGGTCTACTCGGTGATCGCCGAGGAAGGCGTGTCCGCCGACGACGTGTGGCGGGCCGCCGACGAGGTCGTCCGGAGGATCGACGCGGGCGAGGTCCACGACCGCACCTTCGAGGCCGCCGGCGAGGGGGACGGGCACGCCTGGACGGTCCGGGAGGTCACGGTCTCGGGCGGCGCACCGTCCGACCGCTGGCGCAGCCACCTGCCGGAGTGGAGCGCGGAGGATCGTCACGACCTGTCGGCCGCGCCGGGGGTCGCCGAGATCGCCCGCGGAGTGATGGCCGCGGTCGCGGAGGAGACAGATGCCGTCTGCATCCAGAAGGCGGTCGCGTCCTACGACCGAGAGGGCTTCA
>JALZDD010000457.1 GCA_030862715.1 Actinomycetota bacterium
CACGTCCCGATACGTCTACGCGTAGCGTCTGCATGCACGAATCATGCACCGAAATGGCCCGATCCAAGCGTCGCGAATCGAGGATTCGCCGAACTCGGACCGTGCCATTTCAGAGATCGCGCGGGTAGGGGCGCCGTCGCGAGCGTCGCGAGACGGGTGCCATGGCAAGGCGGAGCCTCGAAGGCGGTCTGGTTGCACCGTCGAGAGGCGACAACGCAGCCAGGGCGCCCGTATCGCGGCGCGCAGCAGGCGGCCCTACCCGCGCGAGCTCACTAACGCTCGTTGACCATCCGGAAGAAGGCCTCGACGAGCGGGCCCGAGGTGGCGGCACCGTTCTCGCCCTCGTCGACGTAGACGG
Organism: Actinomycetota bacterium; assembly: GCA_030862715.1. The sequence continues at coordinate 359 of JALZDD010000457.1, forward strand.
CCACGGCCAGGTCACCCTGCGCCGCGATCATCCAGGTGTGCGTCAGGCGCTTGCCGTTGCGGTCGAACTCGGCCGTGCCGGTCTTGGCGATCACCGGCTTGCCCGGCACGTCGGCCAGGCCGCTGCCGGTGCCGTCGGTGACCACACCCCGGAAGATCGTACGCAGCTGCTCGGCCTCGTCGGCGGCGAGCGGCTCGACGCCAGACGGCTTGGCGACCTGGCCCTCGACGAGGGTCGGGACCACGGTGTGACCGGCCTGGATCGAGCCGATGACGGCGGCCATGACGAGCGGCGAGGCGAGCACCTTGCCCTGTCCGATCAGGTCGGCGGCGTGCTCGGTCTCGCCCGCGGGCTCGGGGATCTGGCCGAAGTAGGAGGTGAAGCCGGCGTCGCGGTCGATCCCGAAGCCCAGCGAGGCGGCGGCCGAGGCGATCTCGGCGTGGCCGACCTCGCCGGCGACGCCGACCATCGCGGTGTTGCAGGACTCGGCGACGGCGTGGGCGAGCGTGATCTCGCCGAGGGCCGACTTCGGATACCACGAGTCGTTCTTGAAGGTCTTGCCGTCGACGGTGGTCTTGGCCGGGCACTTGACCTGGCTCTTGGCGTTGAGCCCCTTGCGCAGCAGGGCCAGCGTGGTCGCGGCCTTGAAGGTCGAGCCCGGAGCCGACTGGCCGTAGGTGGCCAGGTTCATCTTGTTGTCCTCGCCGTTGGCGGCGACCAGCACGGCACCGTCGCTGGGCCGGATCGCGACCAGGGCGCTCTCGGGCTTGACGCGCTTCAGGATCTTCTCGGCGTTCTTCTGCAGCCGCTCGTCGAGGGTTACGGTGAGCGACTTCCCGTCGATCGGGTCGGTGCTGTAGAGCCTCTTGAGCACCTCGCCCTCGTCACCGAGCACCGCGACCTGGAGCCCGGGCTTGCCGCGCAACTGCTCGTCGTAGCGCGCCTGCAAGCCGGAGAGCCCGGCGAGATCACCCGGGAGGTAGGTCCCGGGCTTCTTCTTCATCATCTCGGCGGTCACCTCACCGACGATGCCGACGACCGGCGAGGCGAACTCCTTGGTCGGGCCGAGCGGGAGGGTCCGGTTGAGCATCGCGGCGCCCTTGATCTTGGCGATCTTCGCGGCCTTGGCCTTCGTCATCATCGGCTTGCGGATCGAGAGCGCCTCGACGAACGCCTTGTCTCCGGCCGCCTTGACGCGCTTGGCGTAGCGCTTCGGGTTGATGCCGACGATCGCGGCGACGTCGCGGGCGGCCGCGGGAGCCGCCACCGGGTCGATCAGGGTCTTGTCGATACCGACCGTGATCACCGGCCGATCCGCGACCAGGGTCGCTCCCGACGTACTCAAGATCTCGCCTCGCTGCTGCTGGACGGTCTCGACGTGGAGACTGCGTCCCTCGGCGAGCGTCGGGGCGACGACCGTCGGCTCCCAGACGAACTCCCACTTCTCATCGGTCTTGCGGAGCTCGACCTCCGACTCGTAGGTCCAGCGACCGCCCGGCAGCCCCCACGCCCAGGTGAGCGTCGACTTCGCGCTTTCGGTGCCGTGGCCGGAGAAGACCGGCTTGGTCGCGGACACGTCGGGCGCGCCGAGCTTCCCGAACAGGTTGCCGGTCAGATCGCTGTAGTCGGCGGCGACGGCAGTGGGGTCGGTCTTCGCCACGAAGTCGACCTCCGTGAAGGTGCCGGTCTCCAGCGCCGTGGTCAGGGTCGACATGCTCGGACCCGGTTCCTTGGCCCCACCACATGCGGCAAGCAGCGGTAAGGCAACAGCAAGGGCCGCTATGCCCCGGGAGACTCGCATGGAACGGTTCTATCAGCCTTGCCCCCAAGATTGGGTTACACCCTTCCAACGCGGAGGTTGTGAAGCCGAGCGCGCCTGGTGGACACGCCCGGCTTCACCACGACGTGGATCAGTGCGTCGCCAGCCAGGCGTCCAGGTCGACGCCGCGCTGGTCGGCGAGCTTCTCCAGGCGCTCACGAGTCGGCGGCTGGAACACCTTCGGCTCGATGTGGCGGTCGAGGGCGGCGTACTTCCTCTGCTTGGCGGCCTGCGCGGGGCCGGTCGCCTCGGCCGCGGCGAGCACCGCCGGGGACGCGGTGACCGCGGCTCCGGTGAGCGGCGAGCTCACCAGAGGGGTGTAGCCGTCGCGATGGCCGGCGGTGTTGGCGTGGTAGGACTCCTCGATCGGGTTGGAGAGCCCGTTGACCCACTCGGGGTCGTCACAGACCGCGTGTCCGGTGAACCGGCTGATCGGGTTGACATAGCTGAATCCGGCGGCGCTTGCCCGCGACGCTGTGGTGTTGTTGAGGAGCACCGCGGTGTCGTTGAGGATCGCCTCGTCCGATGGGCTGAACCAGGTGAACGCGTTGCAGTCCTCGCCCATGAACAGCTTCGGATAGCCCACGACCACCACCTTCGCGCTGGGCGCAGCCGATCGGATCCTGGAGTAGAGCGTCCCGAGGCTGGCCGGGAGCGTGTTGCGGATGTAGTTCTGCGCACCCGCGACCGCTCCCGCACAGTCGCTCGCCCAGGCGGGGAGAGCGCACTCGGTGATCACGTCGGCGAAGCCGGCGTCGTTGCCACCGACGGAGATGGTCACATAACGGGTCGAGGTGGACAGCGCGCTGAGCTGGCTGTTGGTGACGTCGGCGACGACCGCGCCCGAGCAGGCGCGGAAGTTGAGGCTGTAGCTCTTCGCCGCGGCGACCAGGCTCGGGTACGCCAGGGCCGACCGCCTGCATTCGCTGCCGTCGGCGATGTAGCTGCGGGTGCCTACTCCGGAGGAGTAGGAGTCGCCGAGTGCGACGTAAGGCTCCCCGGCTGCTGAAGCGAAGCCCGAAGCAATCGGGTCCGCGGTGGCCGGGGAGCCTGGGGCGACGGCGAGGCCGGCGCCGAGAAGGGCGATGGATGTGAGGGAGACCGCGAGGCGGACTTTGGACAGGCGGAAGGTCAAACCGTTCATGGCAACTCCCGAAAGCCGGGGACCGCTGGGGGCGGCCCTTCCATTCGGTTGTACGCGCCCTTACTTCCGCCCGCAGGAAATTAGTTTCACGTCTTAGTAACTGTCCGGAACCCGCTTACCTGAGTTCATCCGACGTTCTGCAGACGCGGCAGGAGCCGGTCGAGCCACCGCGGCAGCCACCAGGCGCCGGCGCCGAGCAGCCGCATCACCGCCGGCACGACGAGGCACCGCACCACGACCGCGTCCAGCAGCACCGCCACCGCCATCACGAAGCCCATCTCCTGCAGCATCCGGTCCGGGCTGAACCAGAAGGCACCGAAGACCACGACCATGATCGCGGCGGCCGCGGTGATGACCCCGCCGGTGTGCGCCAGCCCCTCCCGGACGGCCTCCTGGGCATCGCCGCTACGCAGCCACTCCTCGCGCATCCGCGAGATCAGGAAGACCTCGTAGTCCATCGAGAGCCCGAAGACGATCGCGAAGGTCATCACCGGCAGGAACGCCTCGATCGGACCAGGCTCGACCCCCAGCAGCCCCTCCTGGAAGACGTACGTCATCGCCCCCATCGAGGCGCCGATCGAAAGCAGGTTGAGGATCGCCGCCTTGATCGCGACCGCGACCGAGCGGAAGACGCACATCAGCAGCAGCGCGGAGAGCCCGACGACGAGCCCGATGAAGAGCGGCAGCTTCTCCCCGACCGCGTCGGAGTAGTCGATCAGCGCCGCGGTCGAGCCGCCGACCAGGACGTTGTCGCCGAGATCCTCCCGGAGGTCCTTGACCAGCTCGGTGGTCTCGGCGTCCTGCGGGCCCGTCTCCGGGAAGGCGATGGAGGTGAACACCGCACCGTCGGCCGACGGCTGGGGTGGCGTCACGGCGGCCACGCCGGCGTACCCCTGGACCTTCTCGTACGCAGCAGCAGCCTCCTCCTGGGAGCCCTCGGTCATGACGATGAGCGGGCCATTGGCGCCAGGACCGAACTTCTCGCTGACCAGGTCGTACGCCTTCCGCGTGGTCGAGGAGGCGTCGTCGTTGCCGGCGTCGGCGAAGCCGAGCTGGAGGCTGAGGACAGGGGTGGCCAGCGCGCCGAGCGCGACCAGGGAGACGACCAGCGCGGCCCACGGGTGCCGCTGGACACCGGAGGCCCAGGCACGCCACCGCTGGCCGGGCTCGCGCCGCGACCGGGCCGCGTGCTTGCGTACGGACTTCTCGAGGCGCTTGCCGAACAGGGTCAGCAGCGACGGCAGCAGCGTGACCGCGGCGATCATGGTCATCAGGACAGTGAGGGCGACGCCGAGCACGACACCCTGAATCGAGGTCAACTGCAGCACGTAGAGACCGCAGAGCGCGAGGATCACGCTGACCCCGGCGAAGAGGACCGAGCGACCGGCGGTGTCGATCGCTGTGGCGGCGGCGTCCTCGCGGGAGGCGCCGCCGAGCAGCTCGCTGCGGTAGCGCGAGAAGACCAGCAGCGCGTAGTCGATGCCCACGCCGAGCCCGACGATCATCAGCATCGGCGCGGTGTAGTCCGGGATCGTGGTCACGTGCGACAACAGCGTGACCACGCCGAAGGTCGTGCCGACCGCGAAGATCGCGGTGATCAGCGGCAGGCTCGCCGCCAGGAACGAGCCGAACATGAACAGCATGATCACCAGTGCGGCGAGCATGCCCATCCCCTCGGAGCTGCCGCCCTCGCCCTCGTTCACCTCGCGCATCGAGTCGCCGGCCATCTCGACCTGGAGGTCGTCGGTCGACGCCTCGTCCGCGAGCTCGAGGAACGGCTCATAGGCGCTCACCGGGAGCTCGCCGGCCTCGGCGTCCATCACGACGGTGACCAGCGCGGTCGTACCGTCCTCGCTCACCGACCCGCGCTGCGGATCGGCCGCCTCGACGGACTCGACATGAGGGACCTCGGCGAGGTCCGCGACCAACTGGTCCACAGCCTGTTGGTCGGTGTTCCAGCCGCGCTCGTCGTGGATGACCGCGCGCACCTCGTCACCGGTCGACCCGCCGTGCTTGGCCTGGAGGCCGGCCATCTCCTGCGACTGGGTGCCGGGGATGTCGAAGGAGTTGCGGTAGTCGTCGCCGATGCTCTGCGCCGCCGCCGTCACGCCCACCAGGACAACCACCCACAGCAGCAGCGCGGTCCAGTGATGGCGTTGGGAGAAGGACGCCAGCCGCCGCAGCGGACTGGGTCTCGTGATCGTCTGAGTAGTCATCATGTCTCCTGTCGTGTCTCGCCTGGCTATAGGTAGCCTGGCAACATGTATGGAGACAATGTACGTTGGCCTGTGTAGGCTGTCTACATGAAAGCCGACGCCCTCCGCGGCCACCTCGACTCGCTGATCCTGGCCGTCGTCGAGAAGCAGCCCCTCCACGGCTACGCGATCATCGAGGCCCTGAGCGCCCGCAGCGGCGGCGAACTCGACCTCCCCACCGGCACCATCTACCCCGCGCTGCGCCGCCTGGAGAAGGCCGGCTACCTCGACAGTTCGTGGTCCGAGGTCGGCGGCCGCAAGCGCCGCACCTACGAACTCTCCTCCGCGGGCCGCAACGCCCTCGCCGCCCACCGTCAGGAGTGGCGGACCTTCGCCAAGGTCGTCTCCGGCGTACTCGGCGAAGCCTGACTCTGCCGAGGCGTCACCCCCGCCGGCCGAGACGGCACTTACGTCGACCGAGTCGGCACTTCTGGCGAGTCATTCAGGGAGTTCCCTGATGTGGCCGACACCGCCGAGGACGGAAGATGAGCCTATGAGCGCCGTCGACGTCTACCTTACGGACCTGCGCGCCGCGATTCCCGGCCCGAGCTGGACCCGGCGCGACCTCCTGCGCGAGGCCGGCGACCACCTCGAGGACGCGACCGACGCCTACACGGCCGCGGGCTACACGCCCACCGAGGCCGAGGCACTCGCCCTGCGCGACTTCGGCTCCGTCGATGACATCGCCCCCGGCTTCCGCGAAACCGTCGCGATCGGGGCGGCCCGACGTACGGCCATCCTGCTGGTCCTCGTCATGCTCCCCCAGGCCTTCCTGTGGGACGACGGGCTCGAGCTCGGCGCGAGCGCCCACTCAGACGCTCCGAACAGCGGGCTCTTCCATGTCCTCGACATCATCATCGGGTACGTCGGCACAGCAGGCGCCCTCGGCGCCCTGGTCGCCCTGGCGGTGACCGCGATCGGTCAGCGTTGGCTCCGGATCGGGCGCCGTACGGCCCGGCTGACCGCCGCCTGGTCCCTGGCCACGGCCATGATCGTGCCGATCATCGGCTTCACCATGCTGGCCCTGACCGGCGGCCTCACCGTGTTCCTGGCCCTCAGCGCGCTGGCCCTGATGGCCGCACCGTTCGCCCTGGTCGCCCTCTCCGCCCATCGCACCCTCGCCGCCTGCTGAAAACACGAGTGCCGCAGCCGCTCAGGCAGCGGTCGGTGAGTCTACGGTCGTCCTGGGTCGTCCTGGGTCGTCAGCAGGCTGGCGCGCGTGGGCGAACGCACGTCGGGCCGTCCCTCTCACCACTTCAGTCACAGCGTTCAGGCAATGCCTGCACTTCTCAGGCATTGCAATGCCTGAGAAGTGCAGGGATACCCGGTTAACCGGGTATCCCAACGTCAGTCGAACTTGCGCTTCTGCCGCGGCTTGCGGGGGCGGTCGCCGAAGTCTGAGCTGCTGCCCGGTCGGCCGCCCTTGTCGAAGCGGCCACCGGAGCGACGCACGGGGCCGCCGCCGGAGTCCTCGGAGAGCTCGATGAGCTTGCCGGAGATGCGGGTCGACTCGAGCGCCTTCCAGGTCTCGGGAGCCAGGTCCGCGGGGAGCTCGACGAGCGAGAAGTCGTTGCGGATGGAGATGTTGCCGAAGTCGGCGCGGCGCAGGCCACCCTCGTTGGCGATGGCGCCGACGATCTGGCGGGGCTCGACGCGGTGGCGCTTGCCCACCTGGATCTTGTAGGTGGCCAGCGGCTGACCCGTCTGGCGCGACGTACCCGTCTCGCGGCGAGGGCCGCGGTCGCTGCCGCGGTCGTCGCGGTCACGACGTCCGCGCCGGTCCTCGTAGGCGGGCTTCTCGGGCTCGGGGTCGAGGAGCAGCGGCTCCTCGCCGTGGAGCACCGCGGCCAGAGCGGCGGCGACGTCGACCTCGGGGATGTCGTGCTCCTCGACGTAGTGAC
>JALZDD010000461.1 GCA_030862715.1 Actinomycetota bacterium
CGGTCGCGCAGGACCTGGCCGAGCGCCTCGGCGCGGGCCTGGAACTCGCCGGTCTCGAGCAGGTCGATGACGGCGGTGCCGACGGCGCAGGCGAGCGGGTTGCCACCGAAGGTGGAGCCGTGCTGGCCGGGGCCGATGACGCCGAGCACGTCGCGGTCGGCGACGACGGCCGAGACGGGCACGATGCCGCCGCCGAGGGCCTTGCCGAGGATGTACATGTCCGGCTTCACGCCGGCGTGGTCGCAGGCGAAGGTGTAGCCCGTACGGCCCAGGCCGGCCTGGATCTCATCGGCGGCGAAGAGCACGTTCTCGCGGGTGCAGACCTCGCGCAGCCCGATCAGGAAGTCGTCGGCTGGGATGACGACGCCGGACTCGCCCTGGATCGGCTCGACCAGCACGGCCACCGTGTTGGGGGTGATCGCGGCCTCGATCGCGGCGAGGTCGGCGTAGGGGACCATCACGAAGCCGGGGGCGAACGGACCGAAGCCGTCGCGCGCGTCGGCGTCGTCGGAGAAGCCGACGATCGTGGTGGTGCGGCCGTGGAAGTTGCCGGCCATCACGATGATCTCGGCCTGGTCGGCCGGGACGCCCTTGACGTCGTAGCCCCACTTGCGGGCGACCTTGATCGCGGTCTCGACCGCCTCGGCGCCGGTGTTCATCGGCAGCACCATGTCCTTGCCGCACATTGCGGCCAGGCGGGCGGTGAACTCGGCGAACTGGTCGTGCACGAACGCACGCGAGGTGAGGGTGACCTTGTCGAGCTGCTCACGGGCCGCGGACAGGAGCGCGGGGTGGCCGTGACCGAAGTTGAGTGCGCTGTAGCCGGCCAGCATGTCGAGGCAGCGGCGACCGTCGACGTCGGTCACCCAGGCGCCCTCGGCGTGGCTGATCACCACCTCGAGGGGGTGGTAGTTGTGCGCGGAGTGCGCCTCGGCGGCCGCGAAGGCGGCGGTGGTCAAGCTGGTCGCAGCGGTGGCCTGAGCCTCGTTGAGCAGGGTCATCGCACTCCTCCATCTGTGGGGCGTTCTCGGTGATCTGTGCCAGGATCATCTGATTGTCAGACAATCCTACGATCAGGCTACGCCAGATGTCTCATCGTTGTCGCCCGGTCGCTGGCGCGACAGAAAACTGGCCTGAAAATACGGATGCCGGTCTTGCGCCCGGGGGTATAGGTTCCGTCAGCCATCTCGGCCCGCCTCGCGTTCTCTGGCAGCGAAGCGACCCAAGACACCATCTCGGGCAAGAGACTCGGAGGAACCACAGATGCGCATCCGCGCCCTGGTGGCGGCTGCTGCCGTCGCCCTGATCGTGCCGGCGGTGCCGGCCTTCGCGACGGAGATCCCGTCGCCCACCATGGACCCGTCGGAGACGGCCACCATCGAGCCGGCGCCGGCCACGGACGGCGCCGAAGAGACGGAGGAGACCGGCGAGACGGAACAGCAGCCGCCGGCCGAGACCCAGCCCGAGACCGACACCGAGTCCGAGCCTCGGGCGGAGACCCTGGTCGAGGAGCCGACCGAGCCCGTACGGACCGGTCTGGTCATCACCGTCCCGACCCCGACGCCTGCTCCCGGCGCGACGTTCACCGCGACGTACGACGTCGAGGACCCGACCGTCCTCGGGACCACCATCAACGCCACCTGGTGGATCCTCGCCTCGGACGGCACCGCGCCGGACGGGCCGCAGACCACGCCGATCACTCTCGACGCCGACGGCGTCGGGACGATCCAGGCGACGATGCCGGCCAAGATCGGGGCGTACCGCTTCTGGGGTTACATCGAGGGCGACGCCGGCGCGACCGAGTCCGACTCGGCCGACCTGGGCTCCAACGACGTCACCAAGCCGGGCATCACCCTGAGCCGCAGCCTCTCCACCTTCTACCCCTACCCCGACGGCTACCGCGACACCACGTCGGTGAAGATGACCTTCAACGAGGTCGTCAGCTACACCGCCAAGGTGGTCACCGAGGGCGGCACGTTGGTGCGCACCCTCGGTTCCTCCTCGAGCTTCCAGGGCGCCAAGTCCTACACCTGGAACGGCTACAACAACGTCGGCAACCGGGTCTCCGGCATCTACTACATCCGCGTCGACGCCAAGGACGTGGCCGGCAACGCCAACGCCGCCCGGATCTCCGTCGCCGCGTCGGCCAAGAAGCTGACCTGGAAGACCTACACCAAGACCATCACCGCCAGGGACGCCCTGAGCTACAAGTACGTCGGCTCCTGCTCGACCCTCAAGGCGCCCGCCCGCAGCGACTGGACCGGGTCTCGCGGCCTGCGCTCGAACGTACGCTGCAAGGCCCCCGCGACCAGCGCCAGGGCGACCGTCCACACCGAGAACGTCAAGTGCCTGCCGAAGTCGGTCGACGGCAACTACCGCAACCTGTCCCTCAAGCACTACGGCGGCCGTCCGAAGGGCTACACGAAGAACGTCTACATGGTCACCCACGTCCTGCGTCCCTCCGACTGGACGTCGCGCCAGCGTCACCAGTTCGGCAACTCGATCAAGTGGAAGACGATGGCGTCCGTCTCCTCGCCCAACAGCCTGATCCAGAGCCGTCTCTCGACGCAGTACTGCCCCGCCGTGTGGTGGACCGCCGGGCTCAACTCGGGCTCGCGCTACGACGTCTGGAAGTACTCCGTCGGCATCCAGTACCGCGTGCTCGCGTGACCATGTCGAGCAGGCTGATCCTGGCCGCCGCCGCGGCGGTGCTGGTGGCCGGCGGTGCGATCGGCGGCGCCCTCGCCCTCACCGGCGAGGACGAGCCGAAGCGACCGGTGGTCGAGAAGAAGCAGTCCACCCCGCCCGGCCCCGCGAAGCAACCGGATCCGGAGGAGGTCACCGACCTGTATGCCCCCGAGGGTGAGGTCGGCGTCGACCACTAGCCGGCCACTGGCCGACTACTGGCCGACATCAAGCAGAAGAAGACGTACGCCGCCGCCAGGCTCCCGCGCCGGCGGCGTACGTCTTGATTTGTCTCTGCCGCGCGAGGGCTCGTAACCTTGTGAGGTCGTGACTCCTGCCGCGTCCTGATCCCTGGTTCGATAAGAACTGCGCACGGTCAGGGACGCAGATCCGGATGACTGCCGCTGGGACCACCCAGAGGACAGGGCAAGCCGGGCCGTGTTCGTCAGAAGCCACGCAGCACCATCCCGGTGCGCATCCGTGCGCCGGGTCCAACGAACTAAGAAGGCACACGTGCGTACTTACGCTCCCAAGCCGGGCGACATCGAGCGCGCCTGGCTCGTGATCGACGCGACCGACGTTCGTCTCGGCCGCCTCGCTGTCCAGGCCGCTGAGCTCCTCCGTGGCAAGCACAAGGCGATCTTCGCGCCCAACGCGGACACCGGCGACTTCGTCATCGTCATCAACGCCGAGAAGGTTTCCCTCTCCGGCAACAAGGCCAAGACCAAGCTGGCTTACCGCCACTCCGGCTACCCGGGTGGTCTGACCGCGACCCCGATCGGCGAGATCCTCGAGAAGGACGCCCGCAAGGCGATCGAGACCGCTGTGTGGGGCATGCTGCCGAAGAACAAGCTCGGCCGCCAGATGCTCAAGAAGCTCAAGGTCTACTCCGGTCCGACGCACCCGCACGCCGCGCAGCAGGCCGTTCCGTTCGAGATCAAGCAGATCGCCCAGTGAGCCAGGACCAGGACATGACTGAGAACACCGTAGAGGTCGAGGAGACCTTCGAGACCGACGAGCAGGGCCTCGCGTACACCTCCGAGAGCTCCCCGTCCGCCGACACCCCCGAGCGTCCGGCGACCATCGCCCCGGCCGCCGCCACCGGTCGCCGCAAGGAGTCCGTCGCTCGCGTCCGGATCGTCCCGGGCACCGGCGTGTGGACCATCAACGGTCGCACCATCGAGGACTACTTCCCCAACAAGCTGCACCAGCAGATCGCGAACGAGCCGTTCGCCGCGCTGCAGCTCGAGGGCCGCTTCGACGTGATCGCCCGTATCGACGGCGGCGGCATCGCCGGTCAGGCCGGCGCGCTGCGTCTCGGCGTGGCCCGCTCGCTCAACATCGTGGACGAAGAGGCCAACCGTCCGACCCTGAAGAAGGCCGGTCTGCTGACCCGCGACGCCCGCGTCGTGGAGCGGAAGAAGGCCGGTCTCAAGAAGGCCCGCAAGGCCTCGCAGTTCAGCAAGCGCTGATCGCCCAGGAGATCGCCTAGCATTGTTGGGGTGCCTCGGCTCGCCGAGCCACCCCGACTCATTTTTCGGGCGGGGGCCGACGTACGAAAGAAGGTCACACGGACGTGGCACGCCTTTTCGGCACTGACGGAGTTCGCGGTCTCGCGAATGGCGAGATCCTCACCGCCTCGCTCGCCCAGAACCTGGCGACCTCGGCGGCACTGGTCCTGACCGAGGAGCTGCGCGACTCCGGCAGCGGACGCAAACCGCTGGCGGTGGTCGGCAACGACTCCCGCGTCTCCGGGCAGTTCCTGCAGGCGACGGTGGCCGGCGGTCTGGCCTCGGCCGGCTGCGACGTGATCGACGTCGGCGTGCTGCCGACGCCCGGGGTCGCCTACCTCACCGCCGCCCTCCAGGCCGACCTCGGCGTGGTCATCTCGGCCTCGCACAACCCGATGCCCGACAACGGCATCAAGTTCCTCCAGCGCGGCGGGCACAAGCTCGACGACGTGCTCGAGGACCGGATCGAGGCACATCTCGACGAGCCCTGGGACCGCCCCACGGGCGCGTCGGTGGGCCGGATCTCCTCCCACGAGAACCCCGTGGAGATGTACGCAGCCCACCTGATCTCCACGCTGGAGCGGCGCCTCGACGGGCTGACCGTCGTCGTCGACTGCGCCAACGGCGCGGCCGCCGCCGCGGGCCCGCTGGCGCTGGACCAGGCCGGGGCGAGGGTGATCGCGATCAACGACGTCAACGACGGTCTCTCGATCAACGACGGGGTCGGCTCGACCCACCCCGAGATGCTCCAGAAGGCGGTCGTCGAGCACGGCGCCGACGTCGGGTTCGCCTGGGACGGCGACGCCGACCGCTGCCTGGCCGTCGATGGTGAGGGCAACCTCGTCGACGGCGACCAGCTCATCGCGATCCTCGCCCTCGGGCTCCACGACGGCGGCCGGCTCCCGGACGACACCGTGGTCGTCACCGTGATGAGCAACCTCGGTTTCGTCAAGGCGATGGACGCCGCGGGCGTCCACGTGAAGCAGACCGCCGTCGGTGACCGCTACGTGCTCGAGGAGATGCGCCGTGGCGGCTACGCCATCGGTGGCGAGCAGTCCGGCCACATCATCATGAGCGAGCACGCCACCACCGGCGACGGCATCCTCACCGCGCTCCACGTCCTGCAGCGGATGTCTCTCACCGGCCGCACCCTCGCCGACCTCGCCTCCGTCGTCACCCGCCTCCCGCAGGTCCTGCTCAACGTCAAGGGCGTCGACAAGGCCCGTTGCAAGACCGACGACGGCCTCCTCGACGCCGTCGCCACCGAGGAGAAGGCCCTCGCCGGCTCCGGGCGGATCCTGCTGCGCCCGTCGGGCACCGAGAACCTCGTACGCGTCATGGTCGAGGCCCCGACCCACCACGAGGCCGAGGCCTGTGCTGAGCGGCTCGCCGACGTCGTACGCGCGCGGCTCGCTCTCTAGCTAGATCTTCCGCAGGCGTACGTAGCGGACAGAGTGGTCGCGGTCCTTGCGGAGGACGAGGGTGGCGCGGGAGCGGGTGGGGAGGACGTTCTCGCGGAGGTTGGGGCCGTTGATCTCGTTCCAGATCTCGGTGGCTCGGGTGATGGCCTCGTCGTGGCTCAGGGCCGCATATTTCGTGAAGTAGGACGACGGGTCGCGGAAGGCGGTCTCGCGCAGCCGGAGGAACCGCTCGACGTACCACTGCTTGATGTCGCGCGAGTCGGCGTCGACGAAGACGGAGAAGTCGAAGAAGTCCGACAGGGCGAGAGAGATGGTGCCGTCGGCGCGGACCCGGGAGGGCTGCAGGACGTTGAGGCCCTCGAGGATGACGATGTCGGGCTTCTTGACCAGCACGGTCTGGTCGGTGACGTCGTAGGTCAGGTGTGAGTAGATCGGCGCGCGCACCTCGTCCTCACCCGACTTGAGGTCGACCAGGAAGCGGAGCAGGGCCTTGCGGTCGTACGACTCCGGGAAGCCCTTGCGCTCCATCAGTCCGCGGCGCTCGAGCTCGGCGTTGGGGTAGAGGAACCCGTCGGTGGTCACCAGGGCGACGTTGGGGTGCTCGGGCCAGTGGGCGAGCATCTGCTGGAGCACACGAGCCGTGGTCGACTTGCCGACCGCGACGGATCCGGCGACCCCGATGACGAACGGCGTACGCTCCGGCATCGTCTTGCCGAGGAAGAGCTCCTGCTGGTCGTGGAGCTTGTCCGAGGCACTCACGTAGAGGCTCAGCAGGCGGCTCAGCGGCAGGTAGACCTCCTCGACCTCCTTGAGGTCGATCTGGTCGCCCAGGCCTCGCAGCGACTCGATCTCTGCCTCGGTCAGCGGACTCTCGGTCTCGGTCGCGAGCTCGGCCCACGCGCTACGGTCGAGCTCGACGTAGGGCGAGGAGCCGCGGTCATCGCCGTGTGGCCCGGGGTGTGACATGGCAACGATTGTTACGCACATGCGCCGCCGCTTCCTGCTGGGGTCCACGAGAGCCGTAGGATCATCGGCCATGTGCGGCATCGTTGGGTACGTCGGAGACCGGTCGGCGCAGGACGTCGTGATCGATGGCTTGCGGCGGTTGGAGTACCGCGGCTATGACTCGGCGGGGATCGCTCTGATCGCCGCCGATCGACTGGCGGTGGACAAACGGGCCGGCAAGCTCGCCAACCTGGAGAAGGCGATCGCGGACACGCCGCTGCCGGCGTCGACGACCGGGATCGGCCACACCCGCTGGGCGACCCACGGCGGCCCGACCGACGGCAACGCTCACCCGCACGTCGGCCGCACCGGCCGCGTCGCGGTCGTGCACAACGGCATCATCGAGAACTTCGCCGAGCTGCGGGCCTCGCTGGAGACCGACGGGCACGAGTTCACCTCGCAGACCGACACCGAGGTGGCCGCCCACCTGCTCGAGCGCGAGGTCGTCGGCGGCGCCGACCTGACCATCGCGATGCAGAAGGTCTGCTCGGTCCTCGAAGGTGCGTTCACCTTCGTGGCGATCGACGCCGAGGACCCGTCCCGGGTCGTCGCCGCGCGACGTAACAGCCCGCTCGTGGTCGGTCTGGGCGAGGGGGAGTCGTTCCTCGGCTCCGACGTCGCCGCCTTCATCGAGCACACCCGCGAGGCGATGGAGCTCGACCAGGACCAGGTCGTCACCATCACCCGCGACGGCGCGACCGTCACCAACTTCGATGGCACCCCCGCCGAGGGCCGCACCTTCCACGTCGACTGGGACCTGGCCGCCGCCGAGAAGGACGGCCACGACTGGTTCATGCGCAAGGAGATCCTCGAGCAGCCTCGTGCCGTCGCCGACTCGCTGCTGGGGCGGCGTACGCCTTCGGGGTCTCTGCACCTCGATGAGATGCGGCTCGACGACGACGAGCTGCGCGAGGTCACCAAGATCATCATCATCGCCGCGGGGACCTCGTTCTACGCGGGCATGGTGGCGAAGTACGCCATCGAGCATTGGTGCCGGATCTCGGTCGAGGTCGAGCTGGCCTCCGAGTTCCGCTACCGCGACCCGATCCTCGACAACTCCACCCTCGTGGTGGCGATCTCGCAGTCCGGCGAGACCGCCGACACGCTGCAGGCGATCCGCCACGCGAAGAGCCAGCGCTCGAAGGTGCTCGCGATCTGCAACACCAACGGCTCCACGATCCCGCGCGAGTCCGATGCGGTCATCTACACGCACGCCGGCCCGGAGATCGGGGTCGCCTCGACCAAGGGGTACGTCACCCAGCTGGTCGCCTGCTACCTGCTCGCGCTCTACCTGGCCCAGGTCAAGGGCACCATGTACGGCGACGAGATCGACGGCGTGATGACCCAGCTCGAGGCGATGCCGGCGGCGGTCGAGAAGGTGCTGGAGACGGCGCCGCAGGTCTACGACCTCGCGCGTGAATATGCAGACCGCCGGGCTTTCCTGTTCCTGGGCCGCCACGCCGGCTACCCGGTGGCGCTGGAGGGTGCGCTCAAGCTCAAGGAGCTCGCCTACCTGCACGCCGAGGGGTTCGCTGCCGGCGAGCTCAAGCACGGTCCGATCGCGCTGGTCGAGGAGGGTCTGCCGATCTGGTGCATCGTGCCGCCGCGCGGCCGCGACTTCCTGCACGACAAGATGCGCTCCGGGATCATGGAGGTACGCGCCCGCGGCGCCCGCACCATCGCCCTGGTCGAGGAGGGCGACGACTCGGTCGACTCGGTCTCCGACACGATCATCCGGCTGCCCAAGGTGCCGGTGCTCCTGCAGCCTCTGGTCGCGGTCGTACCGATGCAGCTCTTCGCCTGCCAGCTCGCCACCGAGCTCGGCTACGACGTCGACCAGCCGCGCAACCTCGCCAAGTCCGTCACGGTCGAGTGATGGCCGTCCTCGGAGTCGGCATCGACGTCTGCGACCTGGAGCGCTTCGAGGAGTCGCTGGAGCGTACGCCGCGGCTGCGGGAGCGCCTGTTCACGCCCAACGAGGCGACGAAGCCGATGGCCTCGCTGGCCGCCCGGTTCGCCGCCAAGGAGGCGCTCGCCAAGGCGCTCGGCGCGCCGCAGGGGATGGAGTGGCACGACGCCGAGGTGATCTCGGAGTCCTCCGGGCAGCCGCGGTTCGAGCTCCGCGGCACGGTGCTGGCGCAGGCCACGAAGCTCGGCGTCGCCACGGTCCACCTCTCGCTCTCCCACGACGCCGGCATCGCCTCGGCGATGGTCGTCCTGGAGGACTGACGGGGCTTGTTCGAGCCCTTCGGCCCAGCCGCACCAGCGCATTGGCGCGTAGGCTTGGGCCATGCGGCGTGCGCACTCGGTTGAGCAGGTCAGAGCGGCAGAGAAGGCCCTGATGGCGAGCCTGCCGGAAGGGGCCCTGATGCAGCGTGCGGCGGCGGGCCTGGCCTACGCGGTCATCGG
>JALZDD010000503.1 GCA_030862715.1 Actinomycetota bacterium
TGGTCGCCTTTCTGCCGGACAAGGCCTCATCGTCGTGGCGGGCCCTGCGCGATGCCGGCGAACGGTTTTGCATCAACATCTTGAGCGCGGAGCAGGAGCGTGAGTGTCGCCTCATCGCAACGCGCAAGGAGTCGAAGTTCGACGGTATCGACTGGTTCGACTCCTGCCACGGGAATCCTGTGCTGGAGGGAGCGGTTGCCTATATCGACTGCGTGCGCGACCTAGTACACGAAGCCGGCGACCATCACATCGTGGTGGGTCGGGTCGAGCGTCTCGAAGTGCTGTGCTCCCGGTACCCGCTCCTCTTCTTCAGGGGTGGGTACGGATCGTTCCGGCCGCTGTCAATGGCGGGGCGGGACGCCGATCTCCTCGGCCAGCTCCGTCAGGTCGACCTGATCCGACCTACCATGGAGCAGTTGGCTGATCGGCTCGAGACCGAGGTGACCGCCATGTGCTTGGTGGGGAACGAACTTGTCATCGCCGCAGCGGCGGGGCATGGACCTCGGAACACGTCTCCGCAGCGGGTGGGCCAGCGGTGGCCCTTCTTTCCCCCACTTGGTGCGGCCATTGCGGCCCAAGGCGACGACGCGACCCGCGCCGTCTGGCTCGAAGGACTTGCGCCCGGCTCGGACGACTATCGCGAGGCCAATGGTCAGCTCGAGCGCGTGCGCCGGGATGGGTGTGTGGTCTCGGTGGGTGCGCCGAACCAGGTGGCCCCGATTGCGATGGCTCGCATCCTGGATGGCGCGGATGCAGTTGTGGGGAAATCTACAATTCGCGCTGCCTTGGCCGGCGGCGCCGCTGAGTACAACCCGGACTGGCTGGCCAGCGTCGATGAAGCAGATCTGTACACAGTGTCGGCTGCGGTGAAAACCAGTGATGGTGAACCGGTGTGTGCGCTCACGGTCTGGGGCCCGCGGGAGGCGCGTTCGCTCTCCTTCACCCTGAGGGTGATCGATGAGACTCGGGAGGCTGCCCGTCAGGCTGGCCGAGCGGTGGACCTGGAGGGGCGGCCCTGACTCGAGAACTGCATGCTATCTTGGATACGACTTTGGCTGACAGTGGTGTCGAATGCTCCGCGGTCAGGTGTTCAGCACCTTGGAAGGAAGTGAGTTCCACGATGGGCAACGCGATCACGCCGGTTGTCGCTCGATCGAGCATCGCGGGCGAGTGGGTGGAGGGCGCTGGTCGAGACTTCGTTAGCCTCAACCCAGCGCGTCCCGACGAAGTGGTGGCCAACGGTCACTACGTCGGCGAGGATGCGGTCGTCGAGGCCATGGACACAGCTGCTGAGGCCTTCGCAGCGTGGCGCAAGGTTCCCATCCACGCGCGCGCCGCCCTCTTGGTGCGAGTCGCCGAGGTTCTCGACAGTCGCAGGGACGAGCTCGCCGTCGAGCTCACGCGTGAGCAGGGCAAGACGCTCACCGACAGCAAGAACGAGGTTCAGCGCGCCGCGGACACGTTCCGCTACAACGCGACGCTCGCCAATGCGCCAACAGGCTCGACGTTCGCCTCCCTGCGCGAGACCGAGCACATCTGGGCGATCAGGAAGCCACTCGGAGTGGTCTCGATGATCACGCCGTGGAACATCCCCATGGGCATCCCGGCGTGGAAACTTGCTCCGGCGTTGTTGGCTGGCAACACCGTGGTGTGGAAGCCGGCCAGCATCGTCCCCCTCGTCTCGATTCGCCTCATGGAGGCGCTGATTGAGGCCGGGATCCCCGAAGGGGTCTGCAATCTCGTCCTGGCGACCTCTCGAGACACTGGTCCGCTCCTGTCGCACCCCGCCGTCCGGGCCTGCACATTCACCGGTTCCACCAGTGTCGGCAAGCACCTCATCGCAGAAGGAGCGCGGCACGGCGTCAAAGTCCAGGCCGAGATGGGCGGCATGAACAGTGCCGTCGTGCTTGCGGATGCCGACTTCGACTGGGCAGTCAAGTCCGTGGTCTCCTCGGCGATGCTGCAGACGGGCCAGCGCTGTACCGCAACCGGCCGCGCGCTGGTGGCGCGGCCGATCTATGACCGATTCGTCGAGGCCGTCGTCCAACAGTCCGACGCCCTGGTTGTAGGGAACGGGCTCGAGAGTGGCACGGACCTCGGTCCGTCGGCGTCGGCCGACGCGCGCAACCAGATCACGGGGGCGCTGAGTGCCGCGACGAATCGAGGTGCCTCGGTCCTCACCCGGGCCGGCCAGGGCACCGGCGACGGCTACTTCGTGCGGCCTGCTGTGCTCGCGGGCGTTCGGACGGACGACCCGGTCTTCCTGGACGAGGTGTTCGGCCCGGTGCTGTCGATCGTTCCCGTGGACAGTGCCGAGGAAGGGGTTGCCTTGGCCAATGCAGGGCCCTACGGGCTCTCCGGCGCGGTGTTCACCAACGACATCCGTACGATCCTCGGGACGATCGACGAGTTCGAGGTCGGCATGCTCCACATCAACTCGGAGACGTGCGGCGGCGATCCTCATGTCCCGTTCGGTGGGGTGAAGGACTCAGGCACCTCGTACCGCGAGATGGGTGAGGCGGCGCTGGACTTCTTCACCGAGACCAAGACCGTTTACCTCCGGCCCAGCCCCGAGATCCAGAGGTGAGAACGCCGTGACGTCCTCGAGAAAGTTCCGCGTACGTACGGTCAAGCATCCGATCTTTTGGGTGGCCGACCTCGATGACGCTGCCGGCTGGTTTGAGCGCGTCTTCGGCAGGCCCACGATCACGACCGAGCAGATCATGGGCCACCTCCCGCCCAAGCCGGGACACCGGGTCGACTATGGAATCTTCCATCTCGTCCAGGACACCTTCATCGAGTCCATCGATCCTGTCCGGATGGTGTTCGGCGGCACGAACCGGTTTCCCCGACGTGGCATCCCGCCGTCGGACGTCCCCAGCCTGGGGCACCTCAGCTGGTACGTCGACGACGTGCACGAGCTCCTGGAGGAGTTCCTGCGCCGCGACATGCAGGTGATCGACCAGCAGGGGGAGGTGACCACCGAAGTTGCCTTCGGTGGGAAGATCGGCTTTCCGCTCTTCTACAGCCTCCGCGAGCAGGCCGGTCTGCCCTATCAGTATGTCGACTGTCCTCCGAGTGAGGAGAACGCTCGCAAGACCGCCGACGTCCGCCTGAAGCCGGGCTGGGCCCTGGCGCCGCCGGCGGAGGACGACCCGCTCGGCATCGAGTTCTGCTCCCACCACACCGTGTTGACGACCCGCCCCGATCGGATGCTCGAGCTCTACGTGGACATCCTCGGCGGCCGCGTCATCGAGCGGCGTGACAACGAGCTCATCGGCACCGAGAGCACATTCATCGCCCTGGGCGATGGTGTCTACGAGTGCGCAGTCCCGCGTAAGAGAACTGCGGTGCTCGCGGGATCGGTCAACCCTGATCCGTACGACTCCTATCACTCGATGACCTTCCTCGTGCGTGACCTGGCCCAGGCCGAGGCGCATCTGGAGGAACAAGATGTGGCGATCGCCCGGCGATCCGACACGGCGCTGGTCACCGACCCGGCGTCCAGTTATGGCGTGCCCTGGGGATTCACGACGGCCCTTGCCCACGGCGACCAGCGCGCCGCGGTGGATCCCTCGGAATCAACGACAGGAGGCAGTGACCGTGCTCACTGATCGGCAGGCACAGATCCTCAGCGAGCCGAACTCGGCAGTGGTGACGACGCTTCGCAAGGACGGCAGCGCCCATTCGACCCTGGCCTGGGTCGACTGGGACGGCGAATTCGTCCTGATCAACACGGTGGTGGGCCGCATCAAGGAACGACACCTTCGCCGCGACAACCGCATCAGCGTTTGTGTTGTCGATCGGAACAACACCAACTGGTACCTCGGCGTCGAGGGGCGAGCGGAGCTCGTCACCGAGGGGGCGGCCGAGCACTTCAACAAGATCACTCGCGAGTATCTCGGGCGCGACGGCGTCTTGAAGGAGGGTGCTGTCCGCATCATCGCCAGGTTCCGCCCGGACAAGGTCTGGGGGATCTTCGACGAGGGCAGCCAGGCAGCACTCGTGACCGGTCGCGACTGGGAGCGCAACGGCGATGGCGGGTGATCGAGCTCGCCTCACACCGGTGATCGCCGTTGCGGAGCAACCGTATGGCGTCCAGATCCTCCAGGAGTCAGGAGTGAAGGCATGACGGAACTGCAGTTCGACGGGCGCGTGTACATCGTGACCGGATCGGGCCAAGGGATCGGGGCTGAGTATGCCCTCGCCCTGGCCCATCGCGGCGCTCGCGTCGTCGTCAACGACATCGGCACCGGGCTGCTCGGCGATGGCAGTAGCCAGGGGCCCGCCCGGGAGATGGTGGCCCGCATTGAGGAGGCGGGCGGAACGGCGCTCGCCAACACCGACAGCGTGGCGACCGTGGAGGGAT
The DNA here is from genome assembly GCA_030862715.1 of Actinomycetota bacterium. Next base: position 4,370 of record JALZDD010000503.1, read on the forward strand.
GTCAGGCCGTGGTGGGTGCCTCCATCGCCGCCTACGGCCGCCTCGATGGAGTCATTCACAACGCCAGCATTCATCCCCCGTCGGCGCCGGTCGCAGACTTCGTGGACGATGACCTCGAGAGGACGCTGGGCGTACACCTCTACGGAGCCTTCTACCTGACGCGAGCTGCGTGGCCGCACCTCGCTCGAGTCGGCGGTCGGCTGCTGTACATCACCTCGGCCGTCGGGCTGTGGGGACACCGGTCCATCGCCCCCTACGCAGCCGCGAAGACGGGCGTAGTCGGTCTGGCGCGTGTCGTCGCGCACGACGGCGAAGATCGCGGGGTACGAGCCAACGTGCTGAGCGTGGGTGCCGCGACCCGTGCATCCGTCCGGTCGCTGGACGACGCGCCTGCCGCGCGAGAGTGGTGGTCGCAGTACCTGGCGCCGAATTTCGTCGCCGCTGCGGGGACGTGGCTCGTTCACCCGGACTGTCCTGCGAACGGCCGCATCTTCAACGCCTTCGGTGGACGGATGTCGGAGATTGTGTTCGCGGAGACCGAGGGCCACACGCAGCTGTCCTGGACCGCCGAGCAGTATCGCGACCAGTTTGACGCCATCATGCGGCGCGACCATCTCCACGCGATGGACCGCTCCAGTGAATGGCAGTCCCTTGGGTTGGACTCCCTGCTCGGTGCCGGCGCGCATCAGCTCGACGTCGACGAGGGCCTGCCCGAGTTCCTCCGCGTCATCGTCAAGCCAGAGGCGCGTGCCTGACGGCGAGTCATCTGAGCGAGAGGCAGGGCTCGAGTGCCGGTTCATGGGATCGGCACTCGAGTCTCTTGGTGGTTGTCGGCCCTGACTGGATGCCCCAGTTCCGCGGATCCGGGGCTCGTCCCGTCAGCTGCGGTTCGCGTTTCCGCCGTACAAGGTGTCGAGGTACGCCAGCATCTCGGCCATCTCGCGGGACTCGTGCGTGGTGCCGTCGGCGAGGGACGCCGCGGCGACCGTGAGTTCCGCAGCCGACAGGTTCGTCTCCTTTGCCCGGTAGCCGTCGGACTCGGTGATGGCCATCGATGCAACCCGATCTCCGCCAGCCGAGATGATCTGCCCTGTCAAAGTGCAGGCCTCGCTGGCCATCCACGCCACCACGGCGGCGACGTGGTCGGTCGAGAACGGCGAGCCCGGCCATCGGTCGACGACACCTCGCTCGGCCGTCCGGGCGAGCGGCTTGAGGACGTTGACGGCGACGCCTGCGTCCTTGCCCTCGACAGCCATTGTCCGGGCGAGGCCGACGACCGCACCCTTCGCAGCTGCGTAGTGTGCGAAACCCGGTACTCCGTAGAACGCCAGCGCCGACGATGTCAGGACCACTCGCCCGGTCCCGCTGACGGCCAGGTGGGGCCAGGCCGCCGCAGTGACCTCCCAGGCGGTGTCGAGGTTCTTCTGGACGGCCAGGCTGCGCTCGGCTCGACCGAGGGCGGTGAACGGCGCAGGCTGGCCCTCGTCGCCGCCGGCGTTGTGGATCAACGCGTCCAAGCCTCCGAATCGGGCGAAGGCGGCCGCGACGACGTCGGTGGCAACACCCTCCTCCACGAGGTCTCCCGGACAGGCGTAGGCAATCCCGCCGGCATTTGTGATCTCGTCGACGACGGCATGGGTCGATTCGGCAGATCGACTGTTGACGGCTACCCGGGCTCCATGCGAGGCCAGCGATGCGGCATACGCTCGTCCCAGGCCGCGGCCTGCTCCGGTGACCAGCACGGTCCGTCCGTCGAGCAGGGACGACTTTTCCAGCATGGCGACAGCTCCTTGAATTTTGAGCCTTGAACATCTGAGGATGATCTGTATTCTAACTTGTATGCAAAACGACCCGGAGTCGCCGTGAAGAAGCGAGTGACACAGGCGGGCGTGTTCCTCCCGACCATCGAGCAGGGGCCTCGATGATCGGGAGGCAGCGCCCTGCAGTGTGCGTTCGACGGTCGGCGCCCGGTGGGTGAGGAAGGGCAATCGTGTTGACAGGGAAGATTCGTGAGCGGAGTGGGTTGTGAGTACTGAGATCTGGATCAGCGACGGGGGGCGTGCCGGTCAGAGCACGGCCGATCGCGCGCGACACATCGAGGACGACGGATGGGACGGTTACTCGCTCGGTGATTCCCACACCTTCGCTCCCGATCCCTATCCGCTCCTCGGCGCCGCGGCGGCAGCGACCTCGCGTCTCAAGCTCGGCACGTGGGTGACGAACCCCGCGACCCGGCATGCCGCTGTCACTGCCGCTGCGATCGGGGCGGTTCAATCGGAGTCCGGCGGCCGCGCCCACCTGGGGATCGCTCGCGGCGATTCGCCGCTTGCGCACCTCGGTCTCGCGCCGAGTTCGCCGAAGGCCTTTGAGGCTTACCTTTCGCAGCTCCAGCATTATCTACGCGGCGAAATCGTCGACCACACCTCGGACAACACCAGCGCAGCCAATGGTGCCGGCGTCGCGGCGCGCACCCTGGACCAGTCGAACATCCTCAACGAGGAGGGACGGCCCACGCAGAACCGCCTGCAGTGGATCCACGAGGCCGGTCCAAAGGTGCCGATCGACGTCGCCGCGTCCGGTCCTAAGGTGATTCAACTCGCCGCTCGCGTCGCCGATCGCATGACCTTTGCGGTGGGTGCGGATCTTGAGCGCCTGGCCTGGGCGAAGGACATCGCGACCAAGGAGATGGCGGCTGCCGGTCGCACCGGCGAGGTCGGTCTGGGGGCGTGCGTGCAGGTGGTCGTGGCACCGACGAGGGACGAGGGACGAGAGATCGTTTCCGGCGGCGTCGTGTCGTATGCCCGCTTCGCCGTGATGCACGGCAAGGTGACGGGGCCGGTCTCTGCTGCGACTAAGGAAGCGCTCGAGAACGTACACCAGAAGTACAACATGAACGACCACGTCCTTGAGGGCGCCGAGCACGCCCGCAACCTCCCGGCCGAGACGATCGACGCCTTCGCTGTGACCGGACCTGTGGACCACTGCGTCGAGCGGCTTCGCGGAATGATTGACATGGGGCTTAGCAGGCTCCTGCTGTTCCACGGCGCGTTTCGTTCGAACGACCCCGACGCCCGCCGCGAGTCGGACCGGCTGCTGGCGCACGAAGTGCTTCCCGCGCTGCGCTAGAACCTGAACTGCTGGGCTTGGCGCTCTCATCGGGTCGCCACCCATGGCAACGATCGATCGGAGCAAACACCGTGTCGCAAACCCTTGACCATGCCTCATCAAGGCCGTCATTTCTCGACGGGAAGGTCAAGTCCCTCCTGATCGACGGCGAGTGGGTGCCGTCCATCTCGGGCGAGACCTACGAGAGCATCAACCCCTCGACCGGCGAGGTAATCGGCCACATCGCAGCCGCCGACGCTGCCGACGTCGACAGGGCCGTGGCGGGTGCTCGACGAGCCTTCGAGGGACCGTGGAGCAAGTTCACAGGGGTCCAGCGCCAGAACGTTCTGCTGAGGTTCGCCGATCTGGTGCTCGAGCACGCTGCGGAGCTGCCGCTGCTCGACACCTATGATATGGGCATGCCGGTTCGGAACGCGAACGGCTACGCGGAGATGGTCGCTCAGATCATCCGCTACTACGCCGGTTGGGCGACGAAGATTGGCGGCGACACGATTCCAGTGTCGGCGCCAGGTTCGAACTTCGTCTACACCACCCGCAGGCCCATCGGTGTCGTCGGATCGATCATCCCGTGGAACGGCCCGTTCATGATGGCCGTGCAGAAACTCGTGCCGGTGCTGCTCACCGGCAGCACCACGGTCTTCAAGCCGGCAGAGGACGCCTCCATGTCCCCCCTCCTGTTGGGTGAGTTGGTGAACCAGCTGGATCTCCCGCCAGGTGTCGTCAACGTCGTCACCGGGCTGGGATCGTCCGTCGGTGCCGCGATCGCGAATCATCCTGGGATCGACAAGATCGCGTTCACCGGCTCGACCGCCACCGGGCAGGGTATCGTCCGCGCGGCTGCGGACAACCTCAAGCGCGTCTCCATGGAGCTCGGCGGCAAGTCGCCCGACGTCATCTTCGCGGACGCAGACCTGAACAAGGCGGTGCCCGGCGCTGGCATGGCCGTCTTCGGCAACACCGGCCAGGTGTGTCTAGCAGGGTCCCGAATCTTCGTCGAGCGGCCGATCTACGACGAGTTCGT
>JALZDD010000555.1 GCA_030862715.1 Actinomycetota bacterium
TGAAACCGTAAGTTGACGATCGCACAACGTGACGCAGGTCACAGTTGCGGCTCACTTGGCTTCACCCTCCCGAAGGAGCACTGATGCGCAACCGTCCCACCCCTGCCGCGAACCACGAGGTTCCGGCTATCGCACGCAAGCTCGGGCTCAACCGTCGGCAGCTGCTGGCGGCCACGACAGGCATGGCCGCGGCGGGAATCGCCCTCGGCGGTGTCCCTCTCGCCGGATCCGCCGCAGCCGACGCGCTGCTGATCCCGCGGCCGCGGCGCGGCATCATCCTCTACACGGTGCGCGACGCGATCAGTCGCGACCCGGCCACCAGCCCTTACGCCTCGGGGTTCAAGGCGGTCTTCGAGGAGCTGTCGAAGATCGGCTACCGGCAGATCGAGTTCGCGGGCTACAACCAGAGCGCCAACGCGCCCGGCGGCAACGTCAACAACATCGAGGGCGCACGCCTGCTGCGGATGTGGCTCGACGACAACGGCCTCGAGGCCGAGGGGAACCACGGGTCGGTGCCCTCCACGATCACGGATGCGTCTCTGGCCTCGTTCGATGCGGCGTGCGAGATCGCGAACATCTTGGGGATGAGGCACATCGGCACCGGAGGCGACCCCACCGGGTCGGCCTACCTGGCCGACTGGCAGGCGGCGGCCGATCGCTGGAACATCCTCGGTGAGCGCGCTGCCGGACACGGGCTCAAGCTCTACACGCACAACCACGACGTTGCGTACAGCTTCCTCCTGGACAGCGGACCCAACGACGCCCTGGGCCGCCCGACCCGGTCCTCCGGCGTGCGCCGGCTGGAGTGGTTCCTGGCGAACACTGATCCCCGCCACGTGTGGCTGGAGATGGACATCTACTGGGCGCACGTCGCGCAGCACAAGCATCACACCTACACCGCGCCCGACGGCACTCTCGTCGAGGACCGTTTCAACCCGCTCGCGGTCGTCAAGTCAGCGCCCATGCGGTTCCCGCTCTTCCATGCCAAGGACGGCAAGAAGGACCAGACGCAGGCCAACGGCTACGTGATGGCGCCGTTCGGGGAGGGTGACATCGACTACCAGGCCTTCTTCGGCGACATGCCGGCACGGGGCTACCACAACCCGATGTGGGAGCAGGACACCGCGCCCGGCGGTGCGATGAACCCAGGCCAGTCCCTGGCCCTGGCCAAGCTGAGCTACCAGAACATGGACGAGCTCCGCGGCTGACCGGCCGCCACCTCTCCCAACGCGTTCAGCCGGAGCGCGCCCTCACCGGGTCGCGCTCCGGCCACCGGCGTGCTCGCACGCCCTCCTCCGGCTTCGCCCGCCCTCGCTCTCCAAGGAACCGTCATGCCCAAACACAGCTCAGTCGGTGGGGTACCCCGCCGTCGTGCCCGGCGATCACTCCTCGCGGTGACCTCCGGGCTCGCACTCGCTCTCACCTCCGGGCTCGCACTCGCGACGCCCGCTGCCGCCCACGACGGCGTCGACCATGGCACCGAGCCCGGCGCCGGCCTCGCCCTGGACTGGTCCAACTACGAGAAGGTCACTCTCACCAAGGACACCGGTGAGCCGATCGACATGGCCGTCCTACCGGACCGGCGCGTGCTCACCACCGCGCGCAACGGCGACATCCGGCTCGTCGACCCCGACGCCGGTACGACCCGTGTGGTCAACACGATCGCAACGTACAACAACTCCGAGGACGGCCTGCAGACGGTCACCCTCGCGCCCGACTTCGAGGAGTCCGGCTGGGTCTACCTCTACTACGCGCCGCGCACCATGACCGGCCCGTACCCGTCGACCACACCGTCCGGCTCGGCGCCCAACACGCTGCCCGCCGGTCAGACCGAGGCCTACTGGGACCAGTGGAAGGGCTACAACCAGCTCACCCGCGTGAAGTGGGACGAGGCCGCCGACAAGCTGGATCTCGCGACCGAGCAGGTGATCCTCAAGGTCGAGGTGCAGCGCGGTCAGTGCTGCCACGTCGCCGGCGACGTCGACTTCGACGACCAGGGCAACCTCTACCTGGCCACGGGTGACAACACCCCGGCAGGTACGCCGGGCGCGAACGGGTTCGCGCCCAACAACGACGCCCCCGGGTTCAACCCCGGCTTCGACTCCCGCCGCGGTGCGGGCAACACGAACGACCTGCGTGGCAAGATCCTGCGGGTCGCCGTCCAAGAGGACGGCTCCTACACCATCCCCGAGGGCAACCTCTTCGCCCCCGGCACGGCAGGGACGAGACCGGAGATCTTCGCGATGGGTCTGCGCAACCCGTTCAGGATGGATGTCGACCCCGCCACGGGCTCGGTGAGCTGGGGCGACTACGGCCCGGACGCCGGGGCGCCGAACCCGCAGCGTGGCCCGATGGGGTACGTCGAGTGGGAGACGACCGCGATCGATGAGCCGATCAACGGCGGCTGGCCCTACTGCACCGGCGACCACTTCAACTACAACGAGTGGGACTTCGAGACGGCGACCCCGGGGGAGTTCTTCGACTGCGCCGCTGGCGCGGAGAACAACTCGCGGTGGAACACGGGACTCTCGACGGTCCCGCCGGCCACCGCTGCGACCCTCTACTACGGCGACAACAACACCCACCAGCCGTGGCCGGAGCTGACCGACTTCGGTCCGGCCGGCGGCCAGGGACCCATGGGCGGTCCGGTGTACCACTACGACGCGGACAACCCCTCGCCGACGAAGTTCCCCGAGTACTGGGACGGCAAGGCGTTCTTCGCCGAATTCTCCCAGGATTACCTGGCGGCGTTCACCGTCGACTGGCCCAGTGGCCCGGTCTCGCACATCGAGCAGTTCCTGCCCAACATCGATCTCGAGACCAACCGGCAGCCGATCACCGACAGCCCGATCGACATCGAGTTCGGTCCGGACGGGTCGCTCTACGTCCTCGACTACGGTGATGGCTTCTTCCGTGCCAATCCGGACGCCGGGCTCTATCGGATCGACTACAGCGTCGGCAACAAGGCACCGCGCGCGGACATCGTCGCCGACCCCATCTCCAGCAGCTCGGCACCGCTCACCGTCGAGTTCGACGGTTCGGGTTCGGTCGACCCTGAAGGCGGTGCGCTCACCTACGAGTGGGACCTCGACGGCGACGGCACCTTCGACGCCACCGGGGCGACCACGTCGCACACCTACGACGAGCTCGGCCGCTACACCGCCCGGCTCCGGGTCACCGACGCGGAGGGTCGTCGCGGCATCACCTCGACCTCGATCAGCGTGGGCAACGTCGCGCCGACGATCGAGGTGGCCACGCCGGCCGAGGGAGGTTTCTTCGACTGGGGTCAGGCGGTGCCGTTCGATGTGAAGACCGACGACGCCGAGGACGGGGACGCGACGGTGTGCTCACGGGTGACCTGGACGTTCGGCCTCGGGCACGACGTCCACGCCCACCCGCTCAGCCAGGGGACCGGGTGCCGCTTCGCGATCCCGACGCCCGCTGACGCCACCGAGCACGGCGAGACGGAGAACATCTACGGAGTCGTCGTCATCGGCTACACCGACAACGGCGCCAACGGTGTGCCGGCGGCCAGGTCCGAGGTGTCGATGATCCTCAACCCGAAGTCGCAGGAGGCCGAGTGGGCCGACGCCTCCGAGGGCGTCGCCATCGCTCCGGACGACACGGCGAGCGGCCTGCGGAAGGTCACGTCGCTCGATGCGGGCGACTGGCTCTCCTGGAAGCCGGTCAACCTGGCCGGCATCACCTCGGCCAAGCTGCGCGCCAGCGGCACCGGCAGCGTGGAGCTGCGATGGGGGTCGGCCGAGGCGACGCCGTTCGCCTCGTTCGACGTCGCCAGCGAGGACTGGTCCGAGACGACGTCCGACCTGACCGGAGCGCCGTCGGGCAGCGGCGAGCTGTTCGTGACCTCCACCGGCGGCGTCACCCTGGATCGGATCAGGTTCGTCGGCGACGGCTTCGCCGACGTCGCGCCTCCCACGGTCTCCGCGACGCTCAACCCGGCACAGCCGACGGGGCAGAACGGCTGGTGGACGGGGAACGTGTCGGTGGCGGTCGCCGCGACCGACAACGGCACCGTGGCCTCACGGCAGCGCTCGACCAACGGCGGCCAGACCTGGGAGAACGCGAACAACCCGCTCACGGTGTCCGCGGAGGGCGTCACGACCGTGCACTACCGCGCGACCGACAACGGCGGCAACGTCTCCGAGGTGGGACAGGTCGTGGTGCGGATCGACAAGACCGCTCCGCAGGTCGC
>JALZDD010000586.1 GCA_030862715.1 Actinomycetota bacterium
CCGTCAGGGGACCCTGATCGGATCATGGCCAGGAAGAACCCGTGAACCCGGAGAGGTGCTCGACGAGAGCGCGACCCTGAAATACAAAGACCTCGCGCTGTCACGGGGCTTCGCCGTTGCAACCGCAACCCTGAACATCCTTGGACAGAACTCGAACACGGTCACCTCCGCAGAGACGGTCATGATGGTGAAGGAACTCCTCATCGAGAGATTCGGTGAGGTCCGCTACACGATTGGCGCGGGTTGCTCGGGCGGTTCCATTCAGCAGCATTTGATCGCAGACTCCTACCCCGGCCTCCTCGACGGAATCCAGCCGGCCTGCAGCTTGATGGACCTGTACACGACAAACAACGAAGTGTCGGACTGCAGTCTGCTCGACCGCGTCTATGACAACGAGTCGTCCCATCTCTGGGCCGTTACGGCGCAGCGTGCGGTCGTGAACGGTCACGCCGACGAGGGTCCGTGCCGCGCGTGGGACCATGCACTCAACCTGGACCAGACGTTGATGGATCCGCGGGTCGGCTGCGTAGGCGGGACGGTGAACCCGGTGCCGACCACCCCGGAAGACGACTACGTCTACGACCCGCAGACGAATCCCGACGGAGTGCGCTGCACGCTCCAGGACTACCAGGTCGCGATGTTCGGCCAACGGCCACCGGAATCGTGGGGACTGGTCGAGCAGCGGATCGGCCGAGGCTTCGCGAATAGGCCGTTCGACAACGTCGGAGTGCAGTACGGCCTAAAGGCAGTGACCTCTGGCCTCATCACCCCGGAGCAGTTCGTCAGCCTGAACGAAGCAATCGGTAGCTACGACATCGACGGGCAGTGGCAGCCACAGCGGAGCGTCGCCAATGCACGAGCGCTGGAGGTTGCGTACCGGTCTGGGCAGGTGACGTCTGGCCGCTACCTTGCTCAGGTGCCCATCATCGACCTCCGCGGCTCCAGCAACCATGAAATTCACACAGACTTCCGCAGTTACGCGATGCGCGCACGGCTACTTCAGGCGAACGGCCACCACGACAACCAGATCATCTGGACTGCCCCGCTTCTGACAGGTGATCCAGCCTGGAGTGAGTCTGCCTTGCTCCTGATGGACAAGTGGCTGACCGCGATCGAGGCGGATCGATCAGACATGCCCTTAGCACGCAAGGTTGTTATGAACAAGCCCTCCGCGGCGGTCGACGCGTGCTGGATCGACGGGCGCCAGATCACCGAAATGTCGGTCTGCCGGGTTGCGTTCCCCTATTTCGGGAACCCGCGGATCGCTGCAGGAGGCAAGCTCGTGGACAACGTGCTCAAGTGTCAGCTCATGCCTCTCGACCGCAGCGACTACAACGTCGACCTCACAAACACGCAGTGGCAACGCCTCCAGGATGTGTTTCCGAGTGGAGTCTGCGACTACAGTAAGCCCAGCGTGGGCTTCGGGCCGTCTATTGCGTGGCTCACCTATGCTGACGGACCTGGCGGCAGACCCCTCGGACCTCCACCATCGTCGTGACGCCGAGCCTGGCGAGCAACGCTGGACTGCCTGAGGTTGTCCCGACTCTCGTGGAACATGAGGTGGTGATGGGGGACCAACCGTGAGCAAGAACGTCTAGACGTACGCCGACGAGACGAACACCGTGGCCGTACCGGAGCACGTGAGCGTGGCGACGAACGACATCGCCGCGGACATGCGCGAGGGCTGCCGTCCCTCGCGGTCGGTACCGGGCTGCAGGTGATGAGTCAACTGATGGAGGCCGACGTGACCGCGGCGTTTGGGCCGCGCGGCAAGCACGACCCCGATCGGACCGAAACCCCGCACGGCACGGAGGACGGGTCGGTAATCCTGGGCCCGAGCCGGCTGCCGGTGCGCTGACCATGGGTCCGCGCGACCGACGGCACTGGCGAGTGGAGTGCTGGCCTATTCAACTCCGCCGGGCTGCTGGGCCACGTCTACACCGTCACCACGATGTGAATCGCCCCCGGGTTTCGTGGAAGGCTCGGTTAGTTGGATCCGACCTCGGCGCGGACCGGCCATCTCGACGTCCCCGACCGACTTCCAGCCGGCCTTGGGCCGCATGACCAGATTGCGGACGCACTCGGCCTTGAACAGCGAGTTCAATGCCTCAGCCATGGCGTTGATGCTCCTGTAGTGTCAACTCGCGATCTTGCCGGCGCGGTGATCCGTCTTGACGAGGTGGTAGACCTCGGATCACGTAGCTTCAGGCAGCAGATGATGTCGCGTTTGCTCTTGCCCTCGGCGGTCCTGCGGGCGACGTCGGCGATCGTTGATTCGTGGAATATCATCCTCACGATCACGGGTCCGGTAGATCGCCGCGCCGAGTTGCCGGTGGCCGCCGTGTTGATGCGATGTCTCCCGCTCGTCATTCTGCTTCCCATCGGGACGGGACTGATCCCGGCGAGTTTTCGCGAAGCGGCCTCGCTCTTGATGCGCTCTGGGTTGTCGCCGGCGTTAAGGATGATGGTCTCGCCGTCCTGAACCTGGGCAGCACACCATCGGCCGATGGCGCTTTCTGTGCCCGGAACGACCTGTTCGCTGCGGCAGACTCGGCTCCGCAAGCCGTACGATGATCGCGACCGACGCGCACTCCTCAGCCTAGCCGGTGGCCGGTGCCGAAGCCGATCCCGTGCGCGGCTCCGGTGATGGCCCGTCGAAACGCCCACGGGTGCAGATCCTTCTCTCGCGGGATGTTGGTGTGGCGGGTGGTTCAGATGAGTCGCAGGAGAGTGGCGTTGGCCTGGCCGCCGCCCTCGCACATCGTCTGCAGTCCGAGTTCGATCCCCTGGTCGGCCATGTGGTGAACCATCGTGGTCATTAGACGTGCGCCACTGCCGCCCAGCGGATGCCCCAATGCGATCGCTCCTCCGTTCGGGTTGAGCCGCGCCTGGTCAGCGTCCATTTCGTGTGCCCAGGCGAGTGCCACTGATGCGAACGCCTCGTTGACTTCGAACGTCCCGATGTCGCCGATCTTGAGGCCTCGCCGTTCGAGCAGCTTCTGCGTAGCAGGAATGGGGCCGGTGAGCATGGGCATCGGCGGGGAACCGACGACGACGGCTGTGTCGATGACGGCGAGTGGCTTGAAGCCCAGCGCGGCGGCGGTGTCGGAGGCCATGATCAGCAGAGCGGCAGCGCCGTCGCTGATCTGCGACGAGTTTGCAGCAGTGACCCGACCGTCTTCCTTGAAGGCCGGGCGAAGGCCGGCGAGGGACTCCAGGGTCCCGCCACGGCGTACGCCTTCATCGATGCGGATCTCTCCGGTTGCCGTCGGGACCGGAGCGATCTGGGAGCGGAACCAGCCGGCGTCGATGGCCGCTGCCGCCCGAGCGTGCGATTCCAAGGCGAACTCGTCGAGCTCAGTCCGGGAGATGTTCCACTGCTCGGCAATCTGCTCGGCGCCGGCGCCCTGGTTTGGGAACTCGGGTCCGAAACGTTCGGCGTACAGCTCGCCGAGCGGAGTGTCGCCGGCTGCGGTGGACGATCCGATCGGGATGCGCGACATCGATTCGACGCCGCCCGCGACCACTACATCGTAGTGACCGGCGAGAACGCTGGCCGCGGCGAAGCTCACGGCCTGCTGCGAGGACCCACACTGACGGTCCACGGTCGTCCCGGGCACGTGGATCGGCCATCCAGCAGAGAGAACCGCGGTGCGGCCGATGTCGAAGCTCTGTTCGCCGATCTGGCTCACGCACCCCCAGATGACGTCTTCGACCAGACCGGGATCAATGCCGGTTCGCTGCTGCAGGGCTCGCAGGACGTAAGCCGACAGGTCGGCTGGATGAACGCCTGAGAGGCCTCCATTCCGCTTGCCGATGGGAGAACGGACTGCATCAACGATGACGGCTTCTCGCATGGGAATCTCCTTGACGTAGTGGTGGAAGCGACTCAGTGCTGGAGGCCGGTTACCCGGATGCCCGAGTGGGTCCTGTACTTGCGGTTGATCGAGATCAGCACCGCGGTGAAGGGCTCGAGCACCCGGGCGAGGCGGAGCTTGCCGCCGTCTATGCCCGGCCGCCCGGTGACGGAGGCGGCCAGGTCGATGGCGACCTGCTTGCCCTCGGCCGAGTCGCCGACCACGATCACGTTCTCGTCGAGGAAGTCCTCGTCACTCCACAGTCCGATAGCGGAGACGTTGTGGAACGCCCCCACTACGACAGCCTCGGGCTGGAGTGCGGCAGCCGACTCGGCGGCCGATCCTTCGCCGTTGTTGATGACCTGGCCGTGGGCGCCGCGCTTGTCGAACGCGAGCGGGTTCACGCACGAGATGACTGTCTTTCCGGCCAGTGGCAGGGAGGCAACCAGCTC
>JALZDD010000615.1 GCA_030862715.1 Actinomycetota bacterium
GGCCGATCAACCTCGGTGACGCCAAGGCGCTGGTGGTCGGGATGGGCCGGGTGGGGCGTACGACCTACGAGGAGCTGCGCGACGCCCAGGGCTACCAGGTCCTGGCGGTCGAGCACGACTCGCTGCGGGCAGCCTCGCTCAAGGCGGAGGGCTTCGACGTGGTCGAGGCCGACGCCACCGACCAGGACTTCTGGGAGCGGGTCAAGAAGGGCACCGGCATGGAGCTGGTCGTCCTCACCATGCCCTTCCACGGCGACAACCTGCTCGCGATGGACCTGCTCCGCAAGCTCGGCTTCAGCGGCACCGTGGCCGCCATCGCCCTGCGCCCCGAGGAGCGCGACGAGCTCAAGAAGCGTGGCGCCCACGCCGTCCTGAACCTGTACGCCTCCGCCGGCTCCGACCTCGCCGAGAAGGCGCTCCGGGTCAACCAGGAGCGCCAACTCGCGACACCGACTCAGCCGAGCAGGTCGTAGCCCGACGACACAGCGCCGAGGTAAGTGCGGGTCACACCCGTCCCGGCGCTGTTGCGCTCGAAGGCGTACACGTAGCTCCCGGAGCGGGCGATCAGGTCACCGCCGGAGCCACCACGCAGGTCCCGGACGCCGAGGACCGCGTTGTAGCCGGAGAGGTTGACCGACAGCGTCCGGTAGGAGACCAGACCGCCGGGGCCGTTGCTCTCGTGGACGACCAGTGAGGAGCCGTTGACGAAGAGCGCGTCCGGGGTGTTGCCGGAGTTCCAGCGACCGACGCCGACCAAGCGGGTGCCCGAGGCGGAGGAGCGCATCGTGATGGCGCGACCGACCTTGTTGGTGCCCTTGCCCGGCCAGAGCTTGACCTTGCCGTCGGAGGTGCGGCCCATCACGTCGGGGTAGCCGTCACCGGTGATGTCGCCGACGGCGTCGAGCACGCCGACGGAGCCCATCCCACTGGCGACGACGACGCCACTGGAGAATCCGCCGCTGCCGTTGCCGCGGTAGAGACGCAGGGTGCCGTCGGAGAGCTTGGCGATGAGGTCGCCCTTGCCGTCCCGGTTCCAGTCGCCGGCGTTCATCAGCACCCTGGCCGAGGTGAGCGTCAGTCCGGAGTAGATCGGCTTGGCGAGGTTTACGCGGCCGTTGTTCGGCTTCACGTAGAGCGCCGAGCTGGACTTCATCATCAGGTCGGGCAGGCTGTTGCCGGTGAGGTTGGCGGCGCCGACGAGCGTGCGGTTCACCCCTGCGTACGGGCCCAGCGGCTTGCTGAAGCCGGAGCCGCTGGCCGGGTAGACCCAGCCGCGGCCGTGCTTGTCGCGGCCGATGAGGTCGCCGCGGCCATCGCCGGTGAAGTCGCCGTAGCCGGAGATCTGTAGCAGCGATGACCATGACGGGCTGCGGGCGGGGATCCGTACGGCGGTGGTGAAGGTGCCCTTGCCGGTGCCCTTGATGTAGTAGAGCGCTCCCGACTTGCGGCCGATCAGGTCACGTCGTCCGTCGCGGTTGACGTCTCCGGTCGCGGCCAAGAGCCCGAAGCCGCTCAGCGAACGGGTCGTCGTCGTGCGGTCGAAGCCGCCGGCACCGTTTCCGAAGAATCGTACGAGCTGCCCGGTCGTCGACTTGCCGACGACGTCGTTGTGCCGGGTGCCACCGATGTTGCCGACCGCCGTGATCAGCGATACGCCCTTGAACTTGGTGTAGGGGAGGGTCTTGTAGACCGGGGCGAAGGTGCCGTCACCGCGGCCCTTGCGGATGCCCGCCGAGCCGTTGTTGCGGACCAGGATCAGGTCTGCCCTGCCGTCGCCGGTGATGTCCGGGGTGACGACCTGGGCGCGGACGGTGCTGCCGAAGGTGGTGGATGCCTTGGTCGCGTTGAACCCGGCGAATCCCCCTGTACGCATCGTGAACACCTTGCCGTCCGACTTCCGACGTGCAACGAAGTCGGAGTGGCTCGTACCAGCCAGATTGGACTCCAGGTCGCGACCGAACCAGCTCTTCTGCAAACCGGCGGCCAGCTTTCGAATCTGAGGGATCTCGTCGTAGAGGTTCTGGCCGGGGCACAGGGTCTGGCCGGCGTCGCGGTGGCCCTTGATCGCGTGCGAGAAGGTCGTGCTGTCGATCTTCACGTTGGTCGCGCCCGCGCTGACGCCGTGGAGGGAGAGCTTCCAGGCGTAGAGGGCGCCGTAGGCCTGGATCAGCTCCGGTGTCGGCTCGACGGTCTCGAAGTTGCCGAGCGCGGAGGCGGCGAAGCTGTCGGTGTTGTAGCCGGAGGTGTGCGCGCCCTCGACCGGCATCGCGACGCCGCCGTTGCGGCCCTCCCAGATCCGGCCGAACTTGTCGATGAAGAAGTTGTAGCCGACATCGCGCCAACCGTTGGTCTGCACGTGGTAGGCGTAGATCCCTCGGATGATCGCGGGGACGTCGGCCGCGGTGTAGTCGTTGGTGCCGGCGGTGTGGTGGACGAAGCCGCCGTGGATCGTTCGGTACGTCGGGGCGACCTGCTCCCGGATCGACTCGTCGGCACCCCACTGGGCGCGGCTGTAGATGGTCGGGCTCGGCGTGTAGGAGCCGGCCGCGAGGTTCAGGTCGGCGTACGTCTTCTTCTTGTGGGTCGACGGGGCCTTGGTCGTGCCCTCGTCGGTGTCGATCTCCGGGAGCTCCTCGACGGTGTCCTTGGGGCGGCCGGGTTCGATGACCGCGAGCTCGAGGTCCTCGGGGAGCTCGGCGTCGTTCGGGACCACGAGCCGGGTCTGGACCTTGTCGACGTGGCCGACGAGGAACTCGCGGGTGCCCTCGCGGTCGCCCTTCGCCTCGGCGCTGCCGGCATCGGGGGCGTGCTCGTCGACGTGGATCTCCATCGGCCGCCACTTCGACCACTCGCCGTCGGTCTTGGTGCGGACCTTGGCCTTGACGGCCTCGGTGTCGATGTGGCTGCCCGGCGACCAGGTCATGCCGACGACGCCGAAGCCGGTGACGTCCTGGGGCAGGCTGGTGAGGACGCTCCTCCCGGGCTTGGTCGCCAGCGTGGTGCCGTCGGTCTCCTCGCCGGCGCTCGTGGTCAGGTCGATCTCCTCGACGTGGGCCTTCACGGGCCCTTCCGGGAGCGTCGACGGCTTCGACGAGGCGGCCTGGAAGGCGGCCAGGGAGCCGGTCGTGCTCGATCCGGGACGGGCGATGTCGAGGTCCAGCGTCGCCGGGAGCGCGACTGCGGTGGCGGCACCGATGACGAGGATGGTGCCGGAGAGGGACGCGATCGTGGCGCGTCGGGGCATCGAAGCCTCCGTGGGGGAAGTAAAGACGGGCTGAGGAAACCTATACCCCCGCCCCGTGGGGTGTCCCGCCTATTTCGAGGTGTCGCGCAGGTCGGTCTTCAGGACCTTGCCGCTGGCGTTGCGCGGAAGGCTGTCGACCAGGACGTACGCCCTCGGCTGCTTGTAGTTGGCGAGGCGGTCCTTGAGCCATGTCGAGATGATGTCGGTGGACAGGTCGTCGCGTACGACGACGAATGCCTTGCCCACCTGGCCCAGGCGAGCGTCGGGGACACCGATGACCGCGGCCTCGACGATGCCGGGATGGCCGGCGAGGGTGTTCTCGACCTCGGCGGGATAGACGTTGAAGCCGCCGACGGTGAACATGTCCTTGATCCGGTCGGTGATCTTCAGGCAGCCGTGCTCGTCGAGGAAGCCGACGTCTCCGGTGTGGAGCCAGCCGTCCTCGTCGATCGCCTCGGCGGTCGCCTCTGGATTCTCGAAGTAGCCGAGCATGACGTTGTCGCCGCGGATCCAGACCTCGCCGTCCTCGCCCGGCTCAGCGTCCTCCCCTGCCGCGGTGACGGTGCGGATCTCCAGACCCTCGACCGCCGGCCCGACCACCCTGGCCACGTGCTCGGGATCCTCGCCGGGGCGGGTGGTGGTGGCGACCATGCACTCGGTCAGGCCGTACGCCCCCTTGACCTCGTCGATCCCGAGGATGTCGCGCATGTCGGCGAAGAGGCTCTCCGGGACG
>JALZDD010000623.1 GCA_030862715.1 Actinomycetota bacterium
CCCGCCGCGACGCGCGGTCGGCCCGGACCGACCTCGCGGACGCCGTCGACCGCGAGCAGTCCGCCCAGATCGCCGCGGCGATCGCGGAGGAGCGTACGGCGATGGCCCGCGAGCTCCACGACATCGCAGCCCACCACCTGACCGGCATCGCAGTGATGACCGGCGCGGTCGAGCGGCAGATCGACACTGACCCGGCGGGCGCGAAGGAGTCCGTACGCCAGGTCCGCACCCAGAGCACCGCGATGCTGCGCGAACTGCGGGGGCTGGTCACGCTGCTGCGGAGCCCGGGGCAGGCCGAGGAGGCGAGCGGACACGAGCGGCTGTCCCAGCTGGCCTCGCTGGTCGACGAGGCCCGTCGAGCAGGGCTCGAGGTGTCGCTCTCCACGCTGGGCGCTGGCTCCGTCGCCGAGAGCGTCGGGCCGCTCGCCCAGCTCTCCGCGTATCGCACCGTGCAGGAGTGCCTCGCCAATGCCGCCCGGCATGCGCCGGGTGCCCGTTGCGAGGTGGTCCTGGATGCCCGGGATCCGGCCGAGGTGGTGGTGACTGTGCGCAACGGGCCGTCGGCCGTCACGCACGCGGGGACGCCGCGCCGGCGTGGCCTGGGCCTGGTCGGCATGCAGGAGCGCGCCGACCTGACCGACTCGACCCTCGAGGCCGGGCCGACCGCCGAGGGCGGCTGGCAGACGCGGTTGCGGATCCCCGCCACCGCGAGCGCGGAGGTGGCCGGATGATCCGGGTCGTGGTCGCGGACGACCAGCCGCTGGTGCGTGCCGGGCTGCGTACGCTGCTGGAGACCGAGCCCGACATCGAGGTCGTCGCGGTGGCCGAGGACGGCGCCGAAGCGGTCGAGCGGGCGCTCGCGCTGCGGCCCGACGTGGTCTGCATGGACATCCGCATGCCCGGCCGCGACGGGATCAGCGCCACCCGCGAGCTCTGCGGCCCCGACGTCACCGACCCGATCCCGGTGCTCGTCCTGACGACCTTCGACATCGACGACTACGTCTTCGGCGCCCTCGAGGCCGGCGCCTCCGGCTTCCTCCTCAAGGACGCCGACCCCGACGCCATCGTCGCCGCCGTGCGCTCCGTCGCCGCCGGCCACGGCACCCTCGACACCTCCCTCACCCGGCGGGTCCTGCGCGAGGTCGTCACCCGCAGACGTACGCAGCCCGTGACCGCCGCGCGCGCCAGCGAGGTCCTCACCACCCGCGAGCTCGACATCCTTCTCCACCTGGCCGAGGGCATGTCCAACGAGGAGATCGCCCAGGCGCTCGTCCTCGAGGTCTCCACGGTCAAGTCCCACCTGGCCCGGATGATGCCCAAGCTCGGCGTGAAGTCGCGCCTCCAGGCCGCCGTGTGGGCCTACCAGTCGGGGCTCGTCGAGCACTGAGGCCGATCAGGTCCTTCTCAACGTCCACAGCGCGCCGAGGCCCCCACGTAGGTCCGGTTGATGTCCACCTGCTGACCGACGCCGGCCAGGACATACCCGACAGCGAGCACGAAGACGATGACGGCGACGAACATCGCGATGACGAGCGCACTGACCGCCCTCACTATCTAGACCCGCGCCAGCAGCCAGAAGCTGCCGCCGATCGCCGCCAGCGCGAGCAGTCCGACCGCACCGCTGACGATCGCCAACCGGGTCCCGTAGAGGCCGAAGGCGTAGACGCCCTCGTCGTAGTGAGGCTGCTCGCTCGCCGGGACAGTGGCGGCGTACGTGTCGGCCAGAGCCTGGATCTCCTGCTGGTCCGTCGCGGAGAGACCGTCCGCACCGAGCTCGGCGGCCAGTGCCGTCATTCTCTGGTTCTGCTCATCACTGTACCCCGGCAGGCTCGCCTGCCCTGACCCGAAACCGCCGGCTTGGACGCAGTCGAGGCTCTCCCCGGTGGCCTTGTCGAAGAACGCCTCACCGCGTGGGCAGTCCTCGCCCGCCGCCCCGAACCCCACGACGTACGTCTGGCTCATCGCGTTCTGCTCGGCGATGCCGGCGATGAAGTAGGCCAGGCTGCCCGCCACGACGAAAACCCCGGCGAGGATCACGAGGAACAAGCCCGAGATCGCCCACCCGGAGCCCCGAGGCCGTGCGTTTGTCATGGCGCCATGCTCCCACTCAGGCCTGGCGCTCCGCTGCCATGTGGTCATGATGGCACTGCTCGATCCGGAGCCGCACGGAATTCACCGCGGGAAGCGCCGGTCAGCGGTTGACCAGGGGCGGGTCGGAGGTGTGGCCTGGTCGACGAGGTCGCCTCGGTCCAGTTGGTCGGACCTGCGGCGTCGGCGGAAGACGACGACCGCGCCGAGGACGAGTGCGGCGACCGAGGCGGAGAGGATGGCCACGACGGGCCAGGCACCGCTCCGTGAACTGGAGGATCCGGCGGCATCCTCAGACGAGGCGGCCCCGCTCGGGGCGGTGAGCAGGACGCGGTCTGCCGCGTAGCTGATCTCGTAGGCGGCACCGCCGATGTCGAGCCGGTCCCCCTCCTCCAGGCCCGCGAACGTCCCGGTGATCTCGCCGCCGGAGGTGACGACGGGGATCTCCCGTGGAAGGGCCGCGCCGTCCTTGTGGCGGATCTCGAGCTTGCCGCCCAGCTCGACGTCGCCTGCGACTGTCAGCTCGGTACCGGTGCTCACCTGGAGGGCGGAGGTCTGCCGGAGCGTGAGGCTGCCTCCGACAGCGGTTCTCCCGCTGACGCCGAGCGCTCTGCGGACGACGATGCCCCCGGCGAGCTTCGCGTCGGCGAGCACGAGTGTCCCGCCGGAGACGGCCCAGCGTCCCCGGGCGGTGCTCGTGCCGGAGTACGTCAGCGTCGCGGGCCCGGCCTTCACCAGGCCGCCGGCGCCCGCGACGCGGCCGTCGTACGTGGTGTCCTTGGCGCTCACGACGGTCAGCGTCGTGGCACCGAGGCGGAGGGCACTTCCGCTGACCCCGCGGAGGTTCTTCACGGTCTGGTCCCCCGCAGAGGTCACGTCGAACGTCGCGCCGGGTTTTGAGAGCATCAGGCTCGCCGACGACGCGAGGGATCCGCCGGCGAGGACGAGCGCCCCGCCCGACACCGTCGTCCGGCCCGAGTAGGCGATATCGCCGGTGAACGTCACCGAGGCCGGACCGGCCTGCTCGAAGGAGCCCGCTCCCGAGATCCCGGACAGCTCGATGTCCCGCTTGGCATTACGGACGACGAGGGCGCCATCGTCGACGATCTTGGCGCCCTCGGTCCCGGTGATGAGCCAGAAGTCCTCGCCCGGCCTGCCGGTCCCCAGCCGGAGGGTCGCGCCCCTCTCGATCGTGGTCGTGCCGTCGTAGTTCTGCTGGTCCGCGAAGGTGACGTCGTTGCCCCGCGTGCCCGCGACGGTGACGTCGCCGACACGCACGGCGGCCATCGTGTCGTGGTACAGCCCGCCGGAGATCGGCGCGCCCAGAGTGACGGGTCCGTTGTAGTCGAAGATCAGATGCCCACGGGCGCGGCGCGTGTACAGGTTGATGTAGATCGTCTCGCGGGTGCCGGGCATGAAGAACCGGTTGTGCGTGCCGTCGCCCCACTGGACGATCGCGCCCTGGATGTTCACGCCGC
>JALZDD010000656.1 GCA_030862715.1 Actinomycetota bacterium
GGCGGGGGATGTAGAGATCTCAGCCATGTATCCATAGTGCTACTTATACGAGGTAAACTCCTGTGTTAGCGACGTGAATCTGATAGGCGGATTTATACGTGACGAACAAAAGTTCCCGAGATGTGCCGGCTCTTTCGTCCTATGACGTCCATCTGACGCCCGAGGTCGTTGCCTCGATCCGTGCCGTGCTCCCCCAGGTCGGCGACGACGTGGTCGCCGCGATCATCGCCGAGGTGCCTCCCTACCAGGACGCGCTCTCGGGACACATGGGCGAGACCATCCGGAACGCGGTCGGCGTAGCGCTGGGCGGATTCCTGTCGCTCGCCTCCGGGGCGGGCCTGGCCTCCGACGTGTCGGCCGCGACGCCACCTGCGGTCCAGGGCGCCTACGACCTGGGCCGCGGCGAGGCCAGGAGCGGGCGGACGATGGAGGCCCTGCTGGCCGCCTACCGCATCGGCGCCCGAGTGGCCTGGCGAGAGCTCGCGAGCAAGGCCGTCGAGGGCGGCATGGCACCGGCGATGCTGGTGGAGTTCTCGGCGCTGGTCTTCGCCTGGATCGACGAGATCTCGGAGGCCTCGGCGGCCGGGCACGCCGACGAGCGAGCCACGACCGGACGCGTACGCCGCCAGCTTCGCGAGCGGCTGGCTCGCAAGCTGCTGGCCGAGACGACCCCGGAGGAGCTCGACGACGCCGCCGTACGGGCCGAGTGGACCCCGCCGAGCACACTGACCGCTGTGCTCGTCCCCAACTCCCAGGTCGGCACCATCCTCGCCAAGGTCAACCAGGGCACCCTGGAGCACGATGACATAGGCGACCCTTCGACAAGCTCAGGACATCGCCTCGACGACCACACCCTGCTGCTGGTCCCCGACGCACACGGTCGCCGGCGCCGGGCACTGATGAAGGCGCTGGAGGGCCGCCGGTCGATCGCCGGTCCGGCCAAGCCCTGGCGCGAGGCTCGGATCTCCTACGAGCGCGCCCGCCGCGCCCAGGAAGCTGGGCTCGGCTCCGACACCGAGCAGCACCTGGTCGAGCTGGTCCTCTCCGCGGACGCCGACGCCCGCGAGGACCTGCGCGCCCAGGTCCTCGCCCCCTTGGCCGACCTGCGCCCAGCCACCGCCGAGAAGCTCACCGAGACCCTCCGCTCCTGGCTCCTCCACCAGGGCCGGCGCGACGAGGTAGCCGCCGACCTCTTCATCCACCCCCAGACCGTCCGCTACCGGATGGGACAGCTGCGCGACGTGTACGGGGACCGGTTGGACGACCCCGCGATGCTCCTCGCCCTCACCGTCGCCCTAGGCTGATCGGCAGGGTCATTTCCGCGTCGTTCAGTTCTGATCGAGATAGAGGCAGAAGGGGTGGCCGTCGGGGTCGAGCATGACGCGTACGTCGTCCTGGGGTTGGAAGTCCGCGAGTTGCGCACCCAGGTCGGCAGCGTCGTTGACTGCCGCGGCCAGGTCGGTGACTCCGACGTCCAGGTGGACCATCTGCTGCTGGGCTTCGGGTTCGCTCGGCCAGACCGGCCGCCGGTAGTGGCGGTCGAGCTCGAAGGCGAGGTTGCTGTGGGTTGCGTTGCCTGACGGATCACGGATGAGAACGGTGGCGTACGTCGGTTCGGAGCTGCTGACCTCCCAGCCGAACAGGTCCGCATAGAACTTGGCGAGTGCGGGCGGGTCGGTGCAGGCGAGATTGACACCGATCCATCCGGTTGCGCCGCTTATCCCGGCCATCTCATTCACCGTCCCCCGGGTCCGGGGTCATCTCGATCGTCATGCCGCTCACGCTAGGCCGGGTTCCGGACGTAAACCTTCCGATTAGCGGGTCTACGTAGCATGGCTGCGGCATACGAGCGACGCGAGTCGGGTACCGCGCCAGCATGACTGACGTGACTGCATATCGATCCATGACAGCAACGCCGCTGCAGACCGCAGCGACGGTCGTGGGCGGAACGTTTCTGCTCGTCGGAGTCCTCGGGTTCATCCCGGGCGTCACCACCGACTATGACTCGATGACCTTCGCCGGCCACGAGTCCAACGCCCAACTCCTCGGCATCTTCCAGGTGTCGATCCTGCACAACATCGTGCATCTCCTGTTCGGGATCGCCGGACTCGTCCTGGCCACCTCCTGGAACGGAGCCCGCGCCTACCTGATCGGCGGAGGGGCGATCTACCTGGTGCTCTGGATCTATGGCCTGGCCATCGACCACCAGAGCACCGCCAACTTCGTACCGCTCAACGACGCCGACAACTGGCTGCATCTGGTGCTTGGCGCGGGGATGCTCGCGCTCGGCCTAGCCTTCGGTCGAAGCCCGCGCGCAGGAGATCGACCCGGCCCGCTCTGACCGATTCCAAAAAGGCGCTCGTGGCTCCGCCCGGACGTCGACAGAGAGGACGTACGTGATGGAGCGCACGAGCGTGTGGCTGGCCACGGCCGAAAGGCCGAGCCTCGCCACTCTGCAGACGGGTCCGCAGGCTGATCTCGAGGTCGATGTGGCCGTGGTGGGAGGAGGCATCGTCGGGTTGACGACCGCCCTCCTCGCCCAGCGCCGCGGCCTCCAGGTCACCGTGCTGGAGGCGGCGACCGTGGGTGCAGGCACGACGGGCTACAGCACCGGAAAGGTGACCGCTCAGCACGGCCTGATCTACGCCGAGCTG
>JALZDD010000675.1 GCA_030862715.1 Actinomycetota bacterium
TCCACGGCCCCGACGGCCTGGAGTTCCCGGGCGCGAGCCCGCTGGCCGGCGACTACAACGTCAGCAACACCCTCGCCGCCCTGGCGAGCATCCACCACGCGTACGGCGAGGAGACGGTGGTGCGCGACGTCGCCACCGCTCTCGCGAAGGGCTCCGGCGTCCCGGGACGCCTCGAGCGGATCGACGAGGGCCAGCCGTTCACCGTTGTGGTCGACTACGCGCACAAGCCGGACGCGGTCGAGGCCGCGCTGGGCACGCTGCGTCCGCTGACCGAGTCCCGGCTGATCGTCGTGATCGGGGCCGGGGGCGACCGTGACACCGGGAAGCGGCCGATCATGGGGGAGATCAGCGCGCGCCTGGCCGACCACGTGATCGTCACCGACGACAACCCCCGCACCGAGGACCCGGCGAGCATCCGGCGACAGGTGCTGGAGGGCACCACCGGCGGCAGCGCGAGCGTCGAGGAGATCGGCGACAGGCGGGCCGCGATCGTACGCGCCATCAGCCTCGCCGAGCCCGGCGACATCGTCGTCGTCGCAGGTAAGGGGCACGAGACGGGCCAGGAGATCAACGGCGTCACCCACCCGTTCGACGACCGCGAGGTCGTCCGTGCGGCGTTGGCCACACAGTGATCGATGTGCTGATACGGCGGGGTGCCGCAGAGCCGGCGAACCCGTAGGGAAGAATGCCGGGGGCCGGTGTCTTCGCTATGCACACCGGCCCGGGGGCAAGGACATGAACGGCATGGCAAGGAAGGCACCCGGCTGACATGAGAGCGATCTTGCTGAGCGGAGCGATTGCGCTTCTGTTCTCGCTGCTCGGCACCCGATTTGCGATCGTCCAGTTCACGAAGTTGGGCTACGGCCAGGAGATCCGCGAGGACGGGCCGACCACCCACCGCACCAAGCGCGGCACCCCGACCATGGGTGGCGTCGCGATCGTGATCTCGGTCGTCGTGGGCTACTTCGCGGCCAAGCTGTTGACCGGGGACGCCCCGAGCGCGACGGCCTATCTGCTGCTCTTCCTCTTGGTGGGCATGGCGGCGGTCGGCTTCGTCGACGACTTCATCAAGGTCTTCATGCAGCGCAACCTCGGTCTGCGCGCGTGGTCCAAGATGGTCGGGCAGACGCTGGTCGCGGTGGGCTTCGGCGCGGTGGCGATCCACCCCGGGCTGGCCAACGCCGACGGCATCACGCCAGCGGCCGACCAGCTCTCCTTCATCCGTGACTTCGGTCCACACTTCCTCGGCGGGGACGGGATCCTCTACTGGCTCGGTGGCGCCCTCCTGCTGGTGATCTTCTGGATCATGGTCACCGGCACCTCCAACGCCACCAACCTCACCGACGGCCTGGACGGGCTGCTGGCGGCCTCCTCAGCGATCGTCTTCGCCGCCTACACGATCATCTCGATCTGGCAGAACAACCAGCGCTGTGGCCGCCCGAGCGTGGAGATCGGCACCTGCTACGAGGTGCGCGACCCCCTCGACATGGCGATCCTCGGCGCCGCGATCAGCGGTGCCTGCATCGGCTTCCTGTGGTGGAACGCGAGCCCGGCCAGGATCTTCATGGGCGACACCGGCTCGCTCGCGCTCGGCTCCGTGCTGGCCGGCTTCGCGATCCTGTCGCACACCGAGTTCCTGCTGATCATCCTCGGCGGCCTCTTCGTCACCGAGACGCTCTCGGTGATCCTGCAGACGGGCTGGTTCAAACTCACCCGCAAGGTGACCGGCACCCCGAAGCGGATCTTCCGGATGACACCGATCCATCACCACTTCGAGATGCTCGGCTGGGAACAGGTGACCGTGGTGATCCGGTTCTGGATCATCACCGGTCTCTGCGTCGCGGCCGGTCTGGGAATCTTCTACGCCGAATGGGTGGCGACCATCTGATGGACCTTGAGAAGCTCGACAAGCTCGGCCGCAACGACTCCTGGGAGGGCGTGAAGGCGGTCGTTGCCGGCTTCGGCGTCTCCGGGTTCGCCGCCGCCGACAACCTCACCCACCTGGGTGCCTCGGTGATCGCGCTCGACGAGTCGCCGGGCGACGAGGAGCGCCAGGAGAAGGCCAAGCTCCTCGGCATCC
>JALZDD010000718.1 GCA_030862715.1 Actinomycetota bacterium
AGATGTCATGACGCCAGCGTCATCCGCGGCAGTCGCGGCTCCCTGCCCTGAGGCGCCATGTCATCCAGTTCCGGTACGAGAGGGGCCACTCCAGGCGGTGAGTTGACATAATGTGCATTATCGGCGAACTAGCACTGGAGTTGCCTCCGCACGTCAGGGAGCCTATTCCTCATCGCGCCACGTACCGGTCCAGTCATACAGCGGAGCGGTGGTGGCGTACTCGCGGAGGTAGGCGATCCGATCGCCGTGGAGCCTCGCCATAGTGGATCCTTCGAAAACGGCGGCCTGGCCCCGCCAGGTGCACGCGAAGCTCCATTCAGCCATCACAAAGTCACCAGCTGCGGCAATCGTCGTGATGTCCCAGGCGTCGACGCGACCGCCGGCGGCAAACCACGCGTACATCCATTGCTCCACACGTGGGTGACCCCGATAGACCGGTCCATAGGGCTCGATCACTACGCAGTCATCGGTCAGCGTGGTCAGCACCGCGCCCACGTCGTGGCGCCGCCAGGCATCGATGTAGGTGTGCAACTGAGTCACCACCCGGCGACCTTAGCGGGTCGGCCGGTGCGCCACAGCGTGAACCGCGGCGGATAGCAAGCAAGTAAGGTGCGCTGTTGTGGCAGATGACTTCGACCCAACCGCACACAACCGGGTGGCCTGGGACGAGCTGGTCGACAACGACAACGAATGGTCTCGACCGGTTGATCCGGAGATCATCGCCCGCGCACGTCAAGGTGACTGGTCGGTGGTTCTGATCGGTCATGAGCCGATTCCGCGCAATTGGTTCCCAGACGAGCTGTCCGGGGTTCGGGTGCTCTGCCTTGCTTCTGGCGGTGGCCAGCAAGGCCCGGTCCTTGCTGCAGCGGGCGCCACGGTGACCGTCTTCGACAACTCGCCCAAGCAGCTGGCCCGCGATGACGACGTGGCCTCTCGTGACGGGCTGGAGCTTCGTACCGTCCTTGGCGACATGCGCGACCTCGGTGTCTTCGACGACGCCAGCTTCGACGTGATCGTCAACCCGGTGTCGAACCTGTTCTGCCCCGACCTGACGCCGGTCTGGCAGGAAACGTTCCGCGTGCTGCGCCCCGGCGGGACGCTCATGGTCGGATTCATGAACCCGGACGTCTACATCTTCGATGAGGTGGCGCTCGACCGGCGGGAGTTGGTGGTACGTCACCGGCTGCCGTTCAGCTCGCTCGATCTCTCTGAGGCCGACCGGATGCGCGCCTACGGAAGCGGCCCCATCGAGTACAGCCACTCGCTGACCGAGCAGATCGGTGGGCAGCTGGCTGCCGGGTTCATCCTCACGCACCTCACCGAAGCGCCGCACCACGCAGACATCACCGCGCAGCACCTCTCCGGCTACATCGCGACCCGTGCAGTGAAGCCAGGCTGATAGCGGTTCAGTCAGGTGGTGGCACGGCCGTCTCTCGCAGGACCTCGCGTGCCGGTGAGAGCAGGACGGCGTCGCGCGTGTCGGCGGCGGTCGCCTTGACGTAGATCCCGGTGGTCTTGAGGTCTTCGTGACCGAGCAGCCCCTGCACCGCAGGCACCGGCACGCCGGATCGGATCAGTCCCTTGGCGGCGCTGTGCCGGAATGCATGCGCCGCCTCGCCGGGCTGCTTCGGGACACCGGCGAGGCGGATCCAGGTCTCGACCAGATGGTTCAGCGCTCCAGGACGCAACTGCTTGCCCGAGGTCAGCACGAACAGGCTGTCGGCCGCGTCGCGAGCGCCGAAACGCGCCTCGAGCTCGGCCAGATAGAGGTCGACCGCATCCACGGCCTCAGGCGGCAGCGGCAGGTTGCGCTGCTTGTCGCCCTTGCCGATGACCCGCACCAGCGTCTCGCCGTCGGGCTCGCGCCGGATGGCGCCGGTGGTGAGACCGCACAGCTCCGCGGCACGTACGCCAGTGGTGACCAGCACCGCGAAGATCGCCCGGTCCCGAGCCGGCCAGCGACGCCGGTCGGTTCCTTCCCGCGGTGTCGAGGCGACCCGCGCCAGGCGGCGGAGCTCGTCGACGCTCCAGCCGGCCGGCAGCCGGCTGGGCCGCTCGGGTGCCTCGATGCGCAGCGTGGGATCCACCAGCAGGTGTCCCTCGAGCTGCAGCCAGTGGGTGAAGAGCCTCAGCGTGCCGACGCGGCGCTGACAGGTGGCCGCGGCCGAGCTCTCCCGCAGCGACCTGTAGGCGACGCGTACGTTCTGGTCGGTCAGCGCCGAGATCGGCACCAGCGCCATCACATCGGCATCAGGCTCGCCGCCCGCGTCGACATACAGCTGCCGTGCCCAGGCGGCGATGTCCTGCCGGTAGGCACTACGAGACTTGTCGTTGAGTCCGCGGCGCGTGAGTGTCGCCCGGTCGGTCAGGAAGTCCTCGACGACATCGCCGAGCATCACACCATCGTCAGGTACGCTCACATCCCCCGATATTACAGTCTTTTCGAACATTTCTGCGATAGGGGGTACTATCGCGGAAATCCGGTGAGGTGGCAGACTCCAGCCGTGGCCGATACCGCTGTAACTCACCGCACCGAACACGTCAACGGAATCGACCTCCACTGGGTGGAACAAGGGCCGCCGGACGGCCGGCTCGTGCTCCTGGTGCACGGGTTTCCGGAGTCCTGGTACTCGTGGCGCCACCAGATCACCGCAATCGCCGAGGCGGGCTACCGGGTGGTCGCGATCGACGTACGCGGATATGGCGGGTCCTCGAAACCGCCTGCCATCGAGGACTACCGGATGCTGCGCCATGTCGGCGACAACGTCGGCCTGGTGCACGCCCTGGATGCGGAGACGGCCACCATCGTCGGGCACGACTGGG
>JALZDD010000743.1 GCA_030862715.1 Actinomycetota bacterium
GCGGCGAAGACGCCGGCGAGCAGGATGATGAAGACCGGGTTGATCGAGTTGACCCACGAGACCGGCATCTCCCAGCCGAAGATGTCGCGGTCCAGGCGCTGGTCGGAGTAGACCACCATGACGGTGAACTGCTGCTGGTAGAGCGACCAGAAGACCGCCGAGGCGATGAAGAGCGGCACCATCGCCCACACCCGGCTCCGCTCGATGGCGGTGACCTGGCGGCTGAGCAGGATGACGGCGAAGAGCGCGACCGCGGCGACCGCGCTGATGCAGATCACGATGTTGGCCAGCCGAGGTGCGGTGATCACACCGGTCAGGCAGAGCACCACGATCACCGCCACGGCGGCGACGGCGATGGCGACCCAGCGGCCACGCTCGTTGGCGGGAAGCGGGTTGGGTACAACGCGGCTCGCGGCGGGAAGCCGGCCCCGGCCCAGCGCGTACTGCACCAGACCGAGGATCATGCCGACCGCCGCCAGCCCGAAGCCGACGTGGAAGCCCCACTGCTTCTGCAGCAGCCCGGTCAGCAGCGGGCCGACCAGGGCGCCCAGGTTGATGCCCAGGTAGAAGAGGGAGAACCCGGCGTCGCGGCGCTCGTCATCGGCGGCGTACAGGGTGCCGACCAGGGAGGAGGCGTTGGCCTTCACGCCGCCCGAGCCGAGTGCGATCAGTACGAGTCCGACACCGACACCGGCGATGCCGGGGATCAGGGCGAGCCCGAGGTGGCCGAGGACGACGAGGCAGGCAGAGGCGAAGAGCGTACGCTCCGCGCCGAGCAGGCGGTCGGCGATCCAGGCCGCGATGATCGTCGACAGGTAGACCGCGCCGCCGTACGCACCGACGATCCCGAGCGCGACCGTCTCGCTGATCCCGAGGCCGCCCTGGGCAGCGGAGTAGTAGAGATAGATCGCCAGGATGCCCTGCATGCCGTAGAAGCTGAACCGCTCCCACAGCTCGACGCCGAACAGGTTGGCCAGTACGCGTGGCTGCCCCAGGAAAGACCGCTCGTCGGGATCGCCGACTGTGGTCTCACTTTTGACTTGACTCATTACTTCAGGTTCACAAGTCTCCGCTTCCCCGCCCAAATCGCGAACGGCCGATAACCGCCGGATGTGATCACTACCACGCGAGCTGCCCGTCCTTGTCCTGGAGCGTCCCGGTGGGGACGTCGAGATCCAGGGTGGCGAGGCGTACGACGGTCTTGGCGCTCTCCGCGGGCGACTTGGCGATGTCCTCGATGCCGAAGCCGGCGGTCATGTCGGTGGCCGTGGGGCCGGGCTCGACGGCGTTGAACCTGATGTCGGGGTTCGCCTTGGCGTACTGCACGGTCAGCATGGTCGCGGCGGCCTTGGAGGCGGCGTACAGCGGCAGGAACATTCCGTGCTCGACCCGGTCGGGGTTGGTGTTGACCCAGAACGAGCCGAGGCTGCTGGACACGTTGACCACCCGCGGGTTCTCCGAGCGGCGCAGCAGCGGCAGGGCGGCCTCGGTGACCCGGACGATCCCGACCGCGTTGACGTCGAACACCCTCAGTGCGGTCGGGCCGTCGAGCGGGGCGGCGACGAGGACGCCGGCATTGTTCACGAGTACGTCGAGGCGACCCTCGGCCGTCTCGATTGCCGCCAGAGCGGCGCGAACCGACGCGTCGTCGGTGACATCGAGCTGTACGAAGCGCGCGCCGATCTCGGCGGCCGCCTTCTCGCCTCGCTCGGCGTCTCGTGCTCCGACGTAGACGTCATAGCCGGCGTCGGTGAGCTGGCGGGCGGTCTCGAATCCGATGCCCTTGTTGGCGCCGGTGATGAGTGCGACGGTCATTGTCGTTCTTTCTCTCGTAGGACGGCCCGATCGAGCCGTCTTCGACGCTAGGCACGCCGGTGACCACCACCCAGAGTCCTGGTCAGACCAGGGTCTGACAGGACCCCCGCTGTCCGCTCGGGGCCGACCTAGGCTGGAGACATGAGGCTGCACACATGAGTGAGGTGACTAACCCGCTGGGCGCGTTCCTGCAGGCCAGGCGGGCGCTGGTGACGCCGGAGGCGGCAGGCATCCCAGCCGGAGGCGTACGTCGTGTCCCCGGGCTGCGCCGCGAGGAGGTCGCGATGCTGGCCGGTATCAGCGCGGACTACTACCTGCGCCTGGAACGCGGCCGCGACCGCAACCCGTCGGCGCAGGTGCTCGGATCGATCGCGCGCGTACTCCAGCTGGACGACGACCACACCGCCCACATGATGTCGTTGGTCGCGGAGGCTCCCCGCCGCCAGCGTCGGCGCCGGCGAAAGGAGACCGTCCCGCCCGGGGCGCTGAAGCTGCTCGACTCGATGGTGCAGCCGGCGTTCATCGAGGGGCGCTACTTCGACATCCTGGCCGCCAACAGCCTCGCCCGTGCGCTCTCGCCGCGGCTCGCCGCCGGCGGCAACCAGATGAGGGACCAGTTCCTCGATCCGGACCAGCAGTCGTTCCACCCGGACTGGGAGCCGATGACGGAGTGCTTCGTCGGCAACCTGCGCCAAGCGGTGGGCACCGACATCGACGACCCGCGTTTCATCGAGCTCATCGGCGAGCTCTCCCTGGGCAGCGCCCGTTTCCGACAGCTGTGGGCACGCCACGACGTACGTGCCCAGATCGGCACCCCGGTCCGGATGAACCACCCTCAGGTCGGCGAGATCACCCTCAACCGGGAGCGGCTGGCCATCAACGGCACCGACGACCTGGTGCTCGTCGTCTACCACCCCGACGCCGGTTCCAGCGACGCCGACAAGCTGGCTCTGCTGGCGTCCGCGGGGCTGCCCACACGGCCCGTTGC
>JALZDD010000778.1 GCA_030862715.1 Actinomycetota bacterium
GTGCTTGCGCTGGGTCAGGTCGCGCGCGGCGACCACGCCCGCGGCAACCGCCACTCCCCCGAGGAGGGTCGTCATCTTCATGTACGTCTTCCTACCGGGCGGTCACCTCGTTGTAAACGTCCGCGACAGTGTCGCCGGGCGTCGCTCAGGCTTGCTCGACCTCTGCCATGAGCAGCCGCAGCGTAAGTGAGTGCTTTTCGGGAGGTAGCTCGTCCATTGCCCTACGGGCGTACGCCGCGCCACCTGCTGTGTCTCCAGATCGTGCCAGCATGAGGCCCCGATGCATCTCCAGGTGCGTCGCGAACCGCGGCAGCGAGTCTGGCAGCTCTTGGCGGGCTGCCTCTTGCGCCGCCAACGCCGTGTTCTCGTCTCCGAGACGAGCGGCGAGAAGCGACATGAAGACATTCATACGCCACCACGGCACCGCATAATCGCTGGTCTGCTCGTACGACGCGGCCTTGTCAAACACGCGCCGGCCTTGGTTCAAGAGCTGCCGCGCGGTGCGGTCGTCGCCTCGGATCGCGGCGGCGTGAGCCTTGCCCATAATCGCGTTGAGGAGTCCCAGCGAGGGCTTGTCGCTGATGGCCATGGCCTGGTCGGCAAGTACGTCGGCGACCCCAAGACTCGCCCCCTCATACCCGAGCGCGATAGCCGCACGCCCCCGAACCCATACGCGCGAGTCGTCGTCTTCTGACTCGTCAGCGGCCCTGGCTGCCATGCGATACCAGCTCACGGCCTTGGAGCCATCGGATCCCGGGAAGGTCTTGGCGTACAAGGTCATGAGGCGGGAGACGACAGCCCATAGTCGCGGCGTGTCCAGCTGCTGCTGGGCGACGACAAGCTCAGCGGAGACACGCCGCTGGATGTCAGCGGCACCGAGGCTCATGTACTCCGTCCCGTACGTGTCCAGCTTGGCTTCCCAGTCGTCGGCCGATGGTCCCCCCGCGAGCCGCGCAGCGAACCCAGCGCTGAGCAGATCAGATGCCACCACAGGTGCGATCGCAGTCGCAGCAACATCGCTGAGGAGCGGGCGGTGATTCGCTTCACCGTCGAGCACGGCCAGCGGCACGTCGAGCGCGGCGGAGAGGCACCGTAGGTAATACGGCCCGGGCTTCACCTTCGAACGCTCCCAGCGGCTCACGTACTCGCGGTCGAGGTTCGTCCCGAAGAGGTCGTTGACCTCTGACGCCAACCGGCCCTGTGACCAGCCGCGAGTCTGGCGCAGATCTCTGATCAGCTCCCCGATGGACATGGGTCCATCTTGCCCCTACGGCTGCTCCTTGACGGGTGAATGTCTCGGTGCGCGGCTCACATGCCCCTACCAATGCCCCTATTACCGGCCTACTTGCCCCCTTTCGTGCCCCTCCTCTGAAGCCCGTGGCCTGAAACCTTCGATACACGACGGTTCGCGACAGAAACGAACCCTCAGCTCCAAGACGACGACGCGGACAACTCCGTTCACGCCTACTCGCAGCCTGAGCACGCCAGGAGATACCAGATGCCATCAGCTACCACGAAACGCCTTGCCAGCGTCGATCAAGGTAGGCGGGCGCGGGGCGCCCTACCGCAACGTATTCCGGCCCGGTCCGCCTGTCCTGAACCCGTCCGTCCCATGGCACCGCTGAACGACGCGGACCTGCTGCACGAGGTTCTCGACGGTCTCCGCCGCCTCGACGGCGGGATGGCGCGATGACGGGCGCTGGCGCCTTGACCGTCCAACGGCGTGACCTGGTCGCCCGCCGCGTCGGCCGCCCGCGTGTGCTGCCTCAGGCGGCGAGTGGTCGGCGGTCGGGGATGGACCCTCGTGAGGAGATCCTCGACATCACAGCCGGCCTGTTCGTCGACCGTGGGATCGCGGCGACCTCGACCCGGGACATCGCCGAGGCAGTCGGGATTCGGCAAGCGTCGATTTACTACCATTTTCGTTCGGGGAAGGATGAGATCCTCGCCGAGCTGCTCCAGCGCTCCATCCGGCCCACCCTGGACAAGATCGAGATGATCGAGCTCCTCGGAACGGAAGCCGGCGCTGCTCCTGAGGTGCTGCTGTATCTGCTGGTCGTCCTCGACGTACGCACCCTCGCCACCGCGCCGCGCAACGCCGGTGTCCTGCCTGGGCTGCCCGAAGTCCAGCGCAAAGACGTCTTCGAACCATTCGGGACCGCACGCGAAGAGCTGAAGACCGCGTACTCCAGGCTCGGCTCGCGGGTCGCGGCCGCGTACCCGGAGAGGGCGATGACCCCGGACAACAAGCAGATGGGTGAGCTGTTGCTGGAGCAGGTCGAGGTCGTGATCAGGATGCGCTCGGAGGGGCACCCGATCACCCCGCGCGTCGAGGCGATCATCGCCGCGACCTGTCTACGGATCTGCCTGGCCGATCAGGCCGGCATCGACGAGGCCGCCATCCGCGCGGCCGATCTGATCCGGGCTATCGAGTAGTGCCCGATCCCATGGGCCGGTCGCTGGCGCACCACGGCGTGGTGGGTCGGCGACTGCAAGGTCGGCATCTGCCGGGCACCTCAGTGGAAGACTCCTTGCCTATGAACCTTTCTCCTGATCTCACGATGACCGAGCATCCGGCCTGGCTTCCGTTCGGCGGCGGACACAGGCGAGTGTTCGCCTCGCCCAATGGTGGCCGACACCTGTGCGTCGTCAACGGGCGCGACGTTGAGACGCAGCCGCTGGCGGACGGCACCGAGCCGACCAGTGATGCCTTCGCGCTCAAGCCAGGCACGCTCAACGATCTCCCGCAATTGGCAGGTTCTCTGAACGGGCTCGGCGCAGTCGCACGGTTCCGCAACGCAGATCTATGGGATGCCATCGGCACAGCCATCATCCGTCAGGTGATTCGTGCTGGTCAGTCAAAGAAGCTCTACCGCGCATTCTGCCAATCCTATGGAGAGCGTGTCGCCCTTCCTGATGGCGACTCGTATCCGTTGTTTCCCTCGCCGGAAGCCGTTCTCGACCTAACCGGTGAGCAGTTCGCGTCCATCGGGATGGCCTTCAAACGGCGCCCCCTCATGGCAGCGGCTGAGGCCTATCTCGAACGTGGAGAGAAGTGGCGCGACTTGTCGACTCACGCGTTGATCGATGAGCTCCAGATCGTGCCCCGGATCGGCGTCTGGACGGCACAGGCAACGGTCGCCGACTGGAGCAACGACTGGGCGCTCTACCCCTATACCGATCTGGCCGTCCGAACCTGGGCTACCCGAGCGGCATCGTCTTACCAATGGCCGACCGATGAACCCACCTTCGGCGCCACCTGGCGCGCACTTGCTGGCGATCAGTTATCCGCCATCACCCTACTCACGCTTGCCTGGGGGCATCGACATGGAGATATCGGCTGAGCACGTCGCGGGGGCAGACCTGACCCGACCGCTGGACGCGCTCTTCATCAACGCACCTCTACGTGACTACAGCCTGCGACCTCGCGTCAACGACTTCACGTTGCCAGTCCTCGGCATGGGCTACATCGCCACATTCGCCGCACACCATGGTTTCAATGTTGGCGTAATCGACGCCGAAGCGCTCGGGCTGGGTGTGGAAGAGACCACCCGCGTCACCAACGACCTCCGGCCACGCTGGGTGGGGTTCAACCTGCTGGCACCCACCTACGAGATCAGCGCTCAGGTCGCGGCTGGTCTGGATCCGGCCATCAAGATCATGGTTGGTGGCCACCAAGCCAAGGCCATGCCGACAGAGACCTTGACCGACCCGCGCTTCGCCCGGATCGAAGCCCTGGTGATCGGTGAAGGCGAGACCCGTGTTGTCGAGCTGTTGAAGGATTCTCGAAGCCGTTCCGAGCTGCCGGGCGTGATGTGGCTCGACCCGATCCTCAATACGCCGGTGACCGGCGGCGGCATGGGAACGACCCACCACCTGGCCCCGGACATCGACGGCATGCCGTTTGTCGACCGCCGCTTCCTGGCGGACGACCCGTACGAGGCGCCGGACGGCCGTGTCGAGGCCAACATGGTCGGTGCCCGAGGCTGCCCCTACGACTGCTCGTTCTGCGGAGCAGCAGTCTCCGCCAACCCCGAGATCACCATCCGAACGCGTTCCCCAGAGAACCTCATCAGTGAGATGCACGACCTGCATGCCCAGCACGGCGTCACGGCCTTCCGGTTCGTGGACGATCTCTTCCTCGGTTACGAACGGTTCATCCGCAAGTGCATGGCGGCCTTCTCCGAGGCCAACGTCGGCGAGCAGTACGTGTGGGATGCCACCGGCCGAATCAACATCCTGCACCGAATGAGCGACGACATGCTCAAGGTGCTGAAGAACAACGGCTGCCGCGAGGTCGCGCTCGGTATCGAGTCAGGTAGCGAGCGGCTGCTCTCCTACATGGGAAAGCGGATCACACCCGAGATGACACGATCGGTGGTCCGCCGTCTGACCGAGCACGGCATCTCGATCAAGGGATACTTCATCCTCGGCTTTCCAACCGAGACCCGTGAGGAACTCAACGCCACGGTGCGCGAGGTCTACGACCTCTGGAACATCGCCGAAGGCCAGCCCGGCCGCTTCCGTGCCAGCGTCTTCGAGTTCCGGCCGTACCCCGGCACCCCAGAATGGAATCGCCTGATCGCAACCGGCGACTACCAGCCGCAACA
Organism: Actinomycetota bacterium; assembly: GCA_030862715.1. Next base: position 4,611 of record JALZDD010000778.1, read on the forward strand.
GCTCCTCGACTACACGGCAGTCGACCTCACCGAGGGCGGTGTCGATGAGGCCATGCGCGGTCGAGACGAGTTCAACTTCTCGGTCAACATCCAGTTCGGCGAGGCCACGGTTGAAGAAGTCCGACAGCGACTGACCGAACTATCTCGCGAACAGTTCCAACGCAGCGACGGTCGCCGGACAGCATGAGTCCAACAAGTCGCCGCTTCGTCGTCATCGAGGGAGCGAGCGGCGTCGGCAAGACCACGGTGACCGCGCTGCTCGCCCAGCTGCTCACCGAGCGCGGCTTGCCTGTCGTGGCCACCAAGGAGCCCTCTGACGCGGCCATAGGTCGTCTTGCCCGGCACGGCACCAACGACTACGACGGTCTCGCCCTGGCCTGTCTCGTCACCGCCGATCGTTACCACCACCTGGCCAGTGAGATACGGCCAGCACTCCGAGCCGGCTCGATCGTGTTGTGCGATCGGTACGTGCCCACCTCGCTGGTGCTACAGCGGCTCGACGGTGTCGCTCCAACTTTCCTGACGCATCTCAACCAGCACGCCGACGTGCCTGACTTGACCATCTTCCTCACCAGCGACCCAGCACGGTCAAAGGAGCGGGCGCGCCAGCGCGGCACCTACAGTCGCTTTCATGACGCGAACGGCCAGGTCGAGGCGGGGCTCTATCGAGCCGTTGCCGAAGAGTTGCTGGACGCGGGATGGCCGATAGTCCAGTACGAGGTGGCGGAACAGTCGGCCGAGCAGGTAGCGAACGTACTCCAGGTTGCGGTCCTGGAACGGTTGGCTGAACGTTCAGACTGACGTGAGCGAAGCGTGGACCAAGGAGTCGTAGGTCTCCGTCGTGCGCTCAGCCTCAATACCAAGCGACGCGACGAAGTGAGCCAGCTCGGCCTGCACAGCCTCACCACAAGCGGTGTCCGGCACGATCCGCTCCAGCTCCAAGAAGGTGCCCAGGCCATCGACCTCATCGACACACACCGCCATGTCGCCGAAGTCGGCGGTGCGTCGCGTCTTGGCGATTCGAGTCGTCGGGTAGAAGCCCATCGCGGCGATGGCCAGGTGCATCTGCTCGCGATCCACGACGGGCGACTCGAACTCATCGCAGGACAGTGCGTTCTCGGCCGGCCGCTTGAGGGTGAAGGTGTGCTGCCCGTCGACGGTGCGCAATCGGACGAAGGAGACACCGAGCTTGGCATCGCCGTAGCACCAGCCGACCGGGGCGTAGGCCTGATCGTCCTGGAAGACCGATCCCCCAAGCGCTACGCCCGCTCGTTTGAGTGCCAGAAGGAGCGCTTCAGAATCCCGAACCGAGTACTTGACCTCCACCTCGCGCACGAGCGCCACTCTGCCACAGGCAGGTTGGCGGGCCCCGGACGGCCCGCCGATGCCGGGCCGAGCCTGCACCGACGAGCGGCTGGCCCGTTGAGCCCTGATCAGGCGAGCTCGGGGATGACCTGCGACTCGAAGAGCTCGATCGAGGAGCGGTCGTAGGCGGCGTCGGTGAAGTAGGTGATGGCGTAGGTCATTCCCAGCTCCTCCATCGCCTTGAGACGCTCCACAATCTGCTCGGGGGTGCCGACCAGGCCGCCGGCGGCCGCGCCGTCGATCCACTCACGGGTCCGGTCCTCGCCGAGGACCGGACTGGTCCTGGCATACGCCTGCTCGACCTTGTCGCGGGCCTCGGCCTCGGTAGTGCCGATGAAGACGTTGTAGTTCGACGAGCGGGTGATCTCGGCGAAGTCGCGCCCGAGGGTCTCGCAGTGACCGCGGAGGACCTCCGACTTCGACTGGAACGTCTCCGCGTCGCCGAAGAAATTGGTGTAGTCGGCGTACTGCGCGGCGATCTTGAGGGTCACCTTCTCTCCGCCGCCGGCGATCCACAGCGGGATGCCGGAACGGCCCTGCTGGAGAGGCAGCGGCTGACAGATGGCGCCGTCGACCTGGTAGTACTTCCCGTCCAGCGACGAGACACCCTTGGTCCAGGCCTGCTGGAAGATCTGTACGCCCTCGCGGAGCATCCCGAGCCGGTCGCGCGCCTCGGGGAAGCCGTAGCCGTAGGCCCGCCACTCGTGCTCGTACCAGCCCGCGCCGATGCCCATCTCGATCCGGCCGCCGCTGATGTGGTCGGCGGTGGCGGCGACCTTCGCCAGGTAGGCCGGGTTGCGGTAGGACATGCACGAGCACATCTGCCCGAGGCGCACCCGCGACGTCACCGCGCCCAGACCCGCCATCAGCGACCAGGCCTCGTGAGTCGCCTGGTCGGAGGGCTCCGGGGTGGTGTGGAAGTGGTCGTAGACCCAGATGCTCTCCCAAGGGCCGGCATCGGCGTGCAGAGCCAGGTCCTTCATCGTCGTCCACTGGTCCGCCGGGTCGATCCCGACGAGGTCGAAGCGCCATCCCTGCGGGACGAAGAAACCGAACTTCATGTCTACTCCTTGATGAGTCCAACCTGGGGTGCCACGGACAACTTATCCGTCGGTGCCAGCCGATACCCTCATCATTTATGAGCGAGCGACAGCGAGCGACGATCGGCCTCAGGCCGCCACTTCCGTACTCTTCGCCTTGCCCTACGGAGGTGGCGGCATGAGCGCACTCGCCGGACTCGTGGACAAGGGCCTGATGGCTGCCGACTGGGCCGAGGCGCTGGCGCCGGCCGAGCCGCAGATCGAGCAGATGGGCCGCTTCCTGCGCGACGAGCTCGCAGCCAGGCGTCCCTACCTTCCCGACGGCGACCGGATCTTCAACGCCTTCCGGCGCCCGCTGCGGGACGTACGCGTCCTGATCGTCGGCCAGGATCCCTACCCGACCATCGGGCACCCGATCGGGCTCAGCTTCGCGGTCGAGAAGGACGTACGTCCCCTGCCGGCGTCGCTGCGGAACATCTATGCCGAGCTGGCCACCGACCTCGACCTGAAGATGCCCGAGCACGGCGACCTGTCAGCGTGGGCCGACCGCGGGGTGATGCTGCTCAACACCTCGCTGACGGTGCGTCCCGGTGCGCCCGCCTCTCACTCGAAGAAGGGCTGGGAAGAGGTGACCGGGCGGGCGATCGATGTTCTCGGCCGTCGCGGCGGGCCGCTGGTGGCGATCCTGTGGGGCCGGCACGCGCAGAATCTCGAGCCGCGACTCAACGGGGTGCCCGCGATCAAGTCCGTCCACCCCTCGCCGCTCTCCGCGCGCCGGGGGTTCTTCGGGTCCCGGCCGTTCTCCCGCGCCAACGCTCTCCTGGTCGAGCAGGGCGGTTCCCCGGTCGACTGGTCCCTGCCTGATTGAGCTCTGTCGGATTAGGATCGGCCCCAACGGCCCATCGGCGCGGTGAACGGGGGTCACGTGGGCGAGAACACGACCGGTCCGACGCTGTCGGTGTCACGGCGGCTCAAGATCGCCGGCACCATCGTCGTCGTCCTGATGGCGGCCTGGGCCGCCGTGCTCGGCGGACGGGCCCTCCTGGACCGGGCCGGTCCTCCGGAGTTCCCGGCGACCGACGTACGCGACTGGGCGACCTTCGCCGACCACCTCGTCCTCGGCACCGCAGGCCCTGACGCAGACCGGCTCGAGGTCACGACCGTCCTGTGGAGCCGGCAGGGAGCGCATCCCATCGGCCGCGGGATCAGCCTCGACGCCGACATGACCGAGGGCGAGGCGTACGCCATGCCCGTGGCCTGGCTCGAGGACGGCGGCGGACGCTGGGTCGCGCTGGCGGCCGAGGCGGTGCTCCCCCTCGACGGCGGGCGGATCACCGAGGGGGGCGGGACCTGGGCGGCCGACCACGCCGGAGAGTCGCCACGGGGCCTCGCCACCGAGCTCTACGAGACCGGTCCGCACCCGGCCGCCGTCCCCTACCTCTACGAGAGTCTCGAGCAAAGGCTCGCCGCTGTGGAGCGGTAGGTAAGATTTCAGGCGTGAGCCAGGACTCCCCCACACGGCCCCAACGCGCCAACTGGCTTCGGGCCGGCATTTGGTCGCTCGGCTTCGTCGCCCTGCTGTGGGTGCTCGAGGCCACCGACTACGTCAGCGGGCACCAGCTCGACACCCTCGGCATCCAGCCACGCACCGACGCCGGGCTGCTCGGCATCGTGTTCGCCCCGGTGCTCCACTTCGGCTGGGCCCACCTCTACGGCAACACCCTTCCCGCGCTCATCCTCGGCTTCCTGGTGCTCGTCTCGGGCGTCGGTCGCGGGATCGTGGCGACGCTGATCATCTGGGTGGTCGGCGGCGTCGGTGTCTGGCTGATGTCACCTCCGGGCAGCATCACCGCCGGCACCTCGATGCTGATCTTCGGTTGGCTCGTCTACCTGATCATGCGCGGCCTGTTCAGCCATCGCGTCAGCCAGATCGTCATCGGCGTGCTCATCTTCCTGGCCTACGGCAGCCTGCTCCTCGGCGTACTCCCCGGGCAGACCGGCGTCTCCTGGCAGGGCCACCTCTTCGGCGCTATCGGTGGCGCGCTGGCGGCCTGGCTGCTCAACGACCCGCCCAAGAAGCAGGCCCAGACCAAGGCCCAGAAGAAGGCCGCCTGAACCAGCTGATGGAGACTGGTTCCATGCAGATCCTCTCCATCCAGTCGCACGTGGCCTTCGGCTACGTCGGCAACTCGGCGGCAGTCTTCCCGATCCAGCGCCTCGGTCACGAGGTCTGGCCGGTGCTCACGGTCAACTTCTCCAACCACACCGGCTACGGCGAGTGGCGTGGACCGGTCGTGGCCGCCGACCAGGTCGCCGAGGTCATCGAGGGGATCTCCGAGCGCGACGGTCTCTCCACCGTCTCCGCGGTCCTGTCCGGCTACCAGGGCGACCCCGCCGTCGGCGCCATCATCCTGGAATCCGTACGCCGCGTGAAGGCGCTCAACCCGCGGGCCCTCTACTGCTGCGACCCGGTGATGGGCGACGTCGGGCGCGGCATGTTCGTCCGCGAGGGCATCCCGGAGTTCATGCGCGACGAAGTCGTCCCCGCCGCCGACGTGATCACGCCCAACCACTTCGAGCTCAACTTCCTCGCCGGCCTCGAGTCGACCGACACGCTGCAGGAGGTGCTCGCCGCCGTCGACATCGTCCGTGAGTCCGGCCCGTCCAACGTGCTCGTGACCTCGGTGATCACCAAGGATCCGACCCACCTCGACCTGGTCGCCGTCTCCGACGAGGGCGCCTGGTCGGTCACCACTCCCCTGCTCCCGATCTCCCCCAACGGCGGCGGCGACGTCACCGCGGCGGTCTACCTCTCCCACCTGCTCTCGACCGGCTCGACCCCGGCCGCCCTCGGCCGCACCGCGAACACCCTCTTCGCCATCCTCGACCGCACCCTGAAGTCCGGGCGCCGCGAGCTCGAGCTCGTCGCCTCCCAGGACGACATCGCCGACCCGCCGACGACGTACGAGGTCACTCAGCTCCGCTGAGACCCGAATCGGAGCCGGTGACAGGAGTCGAACCCGCGACATCCTCATTACAAGTGAGGCGCTCTACCAACTGAGCTACACCGGCATGCCGTACGTCTCCGTGACGGCGGGACAATCGTAGCCAGTGACGGCCCCACGTGCGTATCCGGCGTGTCTTCCCGGGCGTGAAGGGCCTCGAGGCAACCCCTCGAAAACGCGCGCGTGACGTGCGTCTGAGAGGGTTTCCCCTCATCGAATGACGGACAGATGAAGGGAAGACGGATGACGGACATCTTGGGCGCCATCAGTGAGGTCGTGTGGAGCAACTGGCTCGTGTATCTGTGTCTCGCCGTGGGGGTGTTCTTCTCCATCCGGTCGCGCTTCCTCCAGGTGCGGCACTTCCCCGAGATGGTGCGGCTCCTGGTCCGCGGAGAGAAGTCGTCCGACGGGGTCTCCTCGTTCCAGGCACTCGCGATGTCGCTGGCCGGGCGCGTGGGCACCGGAAACATCGCCGGTGTCGCCACGGCCATCGCCTTCGGTGGCCCGGGTGCGATGTTCTGGATGTGGGCGGTCGCGTTCCTCGGCGCCTCGACATCGTTCGTGGAGAGCACGCTCGGCCAGGTCTACAAGACCCGTGACCCGCTCACCGGTGAGTATCGCGGCGGTCCGGCCTATTACTTCAGCCGCGCCTTCGCTCACACCCGCGCCCACCGCCTCTTCACGGTCTACGGGTTCATCTTCGCGGCGGTGACCGTGCTCGCGTGCGGCGTACTCCTTCCCGGTGTCCAGGCGAACTCCATGACCGCCGGCATGGCCAACGCGTGGGGTGTTCCGACCTGGGGCGTCGCGATCGCGACGGTCATCGTCTTCGCATTCGTCGTGGTCGGCGGCGTCAAGCGCATCGCGTCCTTCGCAACGCTCGTGGTTCCCTTCATGGCGGTGGCGTACGTCGCCGTCGCCATGGTCGTCGTGGTGGTGAACTCGGACCAGATCCCGGGGGTCATCAGCGACGTGGTGTCGAGCGCCTTCGGTCTCCACTCCACGTTCGGCGCCGTGCTCGGGCTGGCCGTGATGTGGGGTGTCAAGCGCGGCGTCTACTCCAACGAGGCGGGGCAGGGCACCGGTCCTCACGCCGCAGCCGCCGCCGAGGTCTCGCACCCGGCGAAGCAGGGCTTGGTTCAGGCGTTCGCCGTGTACGTCGACACCCTGTTCGTCTGCACGGCGACGGGGTTCCTGATCCTGTCCACCGGCGCCTATCGCGTCTTCGAGGGCGGCAGCGAGAGCGGGGATGTGATCGCAGACGGCGGCGTGCTCGCCACCGGCACGGAGGTCGGCCCGGCTTACACGCAGTCGGCCTTCGACACCGTGTTCCCCGGGGTCGGCGCGTCCTTCATCGCCATCTCGCTCGCGTTCTTCTGCTTCACGACGATGGTCGCCTACTACTACATGGCCGAGACCAACCTGCGCTTCATCG
>JALZDD010000806.1 GCA_030862715.1 Actinomycetota bacterium
TTGAAGCCCATCTCCAGTGACCACGTCACCGGGTTGACGGCCATTCGGTCGATTGCCACATCAGCTCCATTCGAATCACGCGGGGACCTTCCCCGTCATGGATCCAGCCTGGCAATGAATCACGTCATCTAGTGTCAGGTATTTCGATAGATTGCTGACGTGCGTGCCGACCGGCTGGTCTCCTTGGTGCTCCTCCTACGACAGCGCGGACGGCTGACCGCGGATTTCCTCGCCCGCGAGCTCGAGGTATCGACGCGGACGGTGCTGCGCGACATCGAGGCGCTGTCCGCGGCGGGGGTTCCGGTCTATGCCGAGCGCGGTCGCCACAGCGGGTTCTCGCTGCTGCCCGGGTTCCGGACCGAGCTCACCGGGCTGAACCACGACGAAGCCCTCGCCCTCCTCACCGCCGGATCGGGCCGGGGCGAGCGGATCTTCGGACTCGGCTCGGCGCTCGCATCTGCCATGAGGAAGGTGGTCGACGCACTCCCCGAAGGCCACCAGACGGCTGCCAGCGATGCGGCGCAGCGGTTCCTCTTCGATCCCGAGACCGACCTGCTCTCCCGTCGCCTGGACGTCGACGAGGTTGCCAAGGAGACGATGGCTGAGATACGCCGGGCGGTCCTCGTCGGGCACAAGCTGCGCCTCCACTACGCCTCACGCGGCCAGGCGCCCCGCCGGTGCGTTGTTGACCCGATCGGCCTGGTCACGGTGCGCGAGAAGGGCTACCTGTTGGCAACCGAGTCCGACACCGACCGCACGTTCCGGATGTCGCGGATCCTCGAGGCGTACGAACTTCCCGAACCTGCGCAGCGACCGGATGCCGTCGACCTCGAACGCGTGTGGGCCGAACGCTGTGCTCAGTTCCTCTCCGAGGGTCACATCGCCGTCCAGGTTCGGGTCGACCCGGTACACCGCGACCAGCTGCTGGATATGGCGGAGGCAGTCCGCGCGGAGGAGCCCGACCCGGACGGCTGGCTTCGCCTCGAGGTCACGTTCCAGGACTCATGGCACGCGGAGTGGGCGATGTGGCAGCTCGGCGCCAACGCCGAATCGCTCGGGCCACAGGAGCTGCGCACCGCCCTGCACCAGCGTGCCCAGACGGTCGCCGACCGATATCGAGACCGACCGTGACTCGCCCTAGGCGACCTTGTTCATCTCACCCGTGTGCTCGATGGACTCGTCGAGCTGGTGGCGGGCGTCGGGGTGCCCGTGGAAGCGGCGGTAGGAGTAGCCCAGGATGACGAGGGCGAGGACGCAGGAACCGAGAAGGGTGACACCGGTCCAGTCACCACCGAGGAGCCAGAAGGACGCCTCGAGGGGCCACCAGTGGGGCGCGGGCGGGTTGATCAGGAAGATGACGCCGACAACACCGATGGAGAGCGCCCCCAGGGTGGAGGCCACGATCCGCGGCCACGTCTCAACGCCCTCAGCAGCCCCGCGCAGCGCGCGGAGGCGGACCGGTTCAACGTAACGGCGAGCCCAGGCGTACTGGCGGGAGAGCACAGCCAACCCACCGAAGAGCATCAGCAGCCCCGGCCCCGGCAACACCATCGCGGCGATACCGGCGACCACGAGCAGCCACCCAACGGTCTCGTAGGCGAGCCGCTTCGCTGCGGCTCCTGCGAGGGACTTCATGCCAATAGCCTGCCATTCAGGGACAACCCCGAGAGCTACAAGGGGAATTTTACGCCTCATGCGGCCAGGTCGTACTTGACGCCCTCGGGGCTCGGGAACTTCAGCCACAGCACCGCGAGAACGATGTCACCGATCACAGGTACGACCAGGACCAGCTGCCACCAGCCTGAGCGGTTGATGTCGTGCAGCCGACGGGTGCCGAGCGCGATGCTCGGCACGAACGCGACCAGCGCATAGAGACCGACCACGAGGCTCACCACCTCGTTTCGCGCGAGCACGACAACGATGAGCATCAGAAGGTTCACGAGCATCGGCCAGAGCAGCTCGGTGCGGCTGGCGCGACCCGAGAATGTCGCGTACTTCTTCCAGAACCGCGCGTACGCCTCGGTGATCGACGCTGCACGAAGCGGCTGGCTCAAGGGGATCGTCACGGGCAGGAACCTTAGGTGGGGGACATCGGCTACGTAAATGTCTGGCCGGGCATCTGTTCCAGATATCAACAAAGTTCATCTTCCCGTAGGAAACGAACGCAGACGTAAACAACAGGGGCGGCGTACGGAAAGAATCCGTA
>JALZDD010000816.1 GCA_030862715.1 Actinomycetota bacterium
GCCGCCGAGATCCTCTCCGACGCGAGCGGCGCCATCCACCTGGCCAACGAGGCCGGCAAGGTCTCGGCCGACCAGCTGCACCAGACCCTGCTCGTCCTCCTGCACTCCAACTTCGCCGCCGTCGCCAACACGGAGGCTTGGAAGGCAGCGGTGACCGCTCAGACACCGCTCCCCAAGAGCGACCTGGGCACCTCCGCCATGCAGGGCCGTGCCGCCTTCGCCGGCTGAGGACTCGGGTCGGTCAGAGGGGGACGTCAGTGAGCCAGGCCGCCACGGTCCGCGGCTGGACGCCGAGAAGCTTCTGGGCGCTGTTGTCGGAGGCGATGGCGTTTCCTTCCTGGGTGTTGAGGGCCTGGTAGAGGCCGACGACGGGGGCGCTGGCCTCAGGCCCGAAGAGCGGGGAGATCAGCTCGCCGAACGCCTCCGGTGTGATCGCCTCGTAGGTCATCTCGCGGCCGAGCCGTCCGGCGAAGGCCGCAGCCAGGTCGGGGCCGGTCAGGCCGGGGAGGGCGCCGACGGCGACGACGCCTGTGGTGGAGTGGTCGGTGAGCAATCGGACCACGACGTCGGCGACGTCGCGGTGCGAGATCCAGGACGTCGGGAACGCCGCCGGGAGCGGATAGCGGAGCACGCCGTCGAGCTTCGCGGGTCCGGAGATCACGGGCAGGAGCAGGTTCTCCAGGTAGAGCCGGGTGGCGACGACGGCGGTCGAGACGCCGGTGTCGCTCACCCGGCGGATGAGGGTGGCGATGGCACTGTCGGCGGGGGCCTGCAGGGGAGAGCCGGGCTGGTCCACGATCTGGCCGCTGGTGGAGATCACCACGCGGGTCGGCCGTGCCTTCGCGACCGCGGTCGCGATCGCCTCGACGTACTGCAGGGACTGCTCGGGCGGCCCCATCGGGAGATGGACGAACACGCCGTCGGCGCCGGCGTACGCCTCGGCGAGGGAGCCGGCGTCGGCGAGGTCGACGGCAAGCGAGGCGACGCCGTCCGGTAGGGCGTCCTGAGTGCGTACGGCGGCCACGGCCGGCTTCTCGGCGGCGAGCATTGCGGCGAGGACGGGTGAGCCCTGAGCGCCGGTGGCGCCATGGATGATGTAGGTCATGGGCCTATTGGTGCATATGATGCACCAGTTACGTCAACTGCACTATTGGGTTAGTGTGAAGAAATGTCAGAGATCGAGCTTCCAGAGCTTCCCGAGTGCGGAGTGTCGCGTTTCCTGATGCTCTTCGACGGTCCGTGGGCGACGCTCATCGTCCGGGAGCTCATGCACGGCCCGCACCGGTTCGGTGAGCTGCGAACCGCCCTTCCCGGGATCAGCGCCCATACGCTGACCAACCGACTGCGTCTGTTCGAGGCTCGCGGGATCGTCACCCGCACCGCGTACGCAGAGATCCCGCCGCGCGTCGTCTACGAGCTGACCCCGCTCGGCTGGCAGCTGCGTCCGGTGCTGGACGCGATGTACGACTGGGGAATTGCCGCACCTGTGTCAGCTTTGGTGTCCATGCCGGACCAGCCTCCGGCGAATGGACGACCTCACGCCTAGCTGGGATTCCAGGAGGTTGTGCTGCCCTGGGCCGGCGATGCCTGCCGCCGGGAATACCTGCGCGTCTCTAATGCTTCTCACCTCATTAAGCATTAGAGACGCGGCCGCTCGGGCGGCCCTCGACGGGAGGAACCCCGCATGACCGGGCACTACGCGCAGATGGCTTTCACACCCCTCGTGACCAGCCATCAAGCCGCCCACGGGAGCGCCGACGCGTACGCGCGGTTGGCGGCTTCCGGGGACGGCTCCGATCGTCTCGGCGCCGACGAGGCGGACTTCATCCAGTCCCGGGACAGCTTCTTCATCGCGTCGGTCAGTGAGACCGGCTGGCCGTACGTCCAGCACCGTGGCGGGCCGCCGGGCTTCCTCCGCGTGCTCGACGAGCAGACACTGGGGTTCGCGGACTTCCGCGGGAACCGGCAGTACATCACTCGGGGCAACGTGGACCACGACGAGCGGGTCTCTCTCTTCCTCATCGACTACCGGCACCAGGCCCGGATGAAGATCTTCGGGCGAGCACGCGTCATCGAGCCGGAGGACGATGCGGCGTTGGTCGCGTCGCTCGTCCCCGCGGACTACCCCGCGAAGGTGGAACGCGCCGCGCTGATCGAGATCGAGGCCCTGGACTGGAACTGTCGCCAGCACATCCCGAAGCTGGTTCCGCTCGACGTCGTGAGGAACACGGTGGCGGAGCTGGCAGGGCAGGTAGCGCGGCTCGAGGCCGAGCTCGCCGAGGTGAAGGCGGGCAGCGCCGCCGGCGTGGAAGACTCCCATCGTTCCTAGATGCCGCATGAGGAGGGGGTTGCGATGGACGTGGAGGTTCCTGTCCTCTATCCGACGCAGCGGAAGGCGGTGCGTCTGATGAACACCGTCTGGGCCGACCGAACCAGCGTCCATGACTCGCTCGAGACGCTCGCTCACCTACAGCTGTGGGCGGAGCGGGCAGGCATCGGCGACGGTCAGGTCGACGAGTCCGACCTCGACCTCGCCCGAGAGCTTCGGGATGCGCTTCGCCGGCTCGCCGCCGACGCCACGCACGACGATCGCCGGGGAGCGGTGAGCGCGAACGTCGACACACAGGCGGCGCTGGAGGTGACGAACCGATTCATGGCGGACTGCGCGCCGGTGCTACGCCACGAGGGTCAGGACTACAGCCGCGGTTGGCGGGAGGACGGCGCGAGCTCGTTCCGGCGGGAGCTCGCCGCGCTGGCGCTCGAGGGGGCAGACCTGCTGGCAGGGCAGGGGCTGCGGGCCTGCGGCGGGCCCGGGTGCGTCCTCTACTTCGTCCGGAGCCATTCTCGGCGGGAGTGGTGCTCGGCGGAGTGTGGCAACCGTGCCCGCGTCGCGCGGCACTACCAGCGCAAGCGCGACTCTGCATGACCTCGATCAGGTCGGGTACCGCGAGCAGATGACTGAGATGAACCAGGACGAAGCTCGCGTACAGGCACTTCAGGGTGTGGTCGAACGAGTCAACGCATGGCAGGAGACCGCGCCCGAGGGAACCATCCGGGACGAGCTTGCCAAGGCGCTGCACGAGGCCGGCGTGACCCTCACCGAGGAGCAGCAGGAGCTCGTGGCGGACCGGATCTCACGTCAGGAGGACGTCGACGTCGACCTGCTCGCCGCTGACAGCGGCGAGGGCGGCCCTGCTTGACGTACGAACCTCGTCGTCATCCTCGTGCGGGATCGACGCGTGCCATGACCGGGGTGGCGAGGACTCCGTGGATCAGCACCGAGGCGACGACGGTGAAGGCGACCGTCGACCACAGCCAATCCTGAGCCAGCGCCTCGTCCTGCCCCGCGGCGTAGGCGAGGTAGTAGACGGACCCGACCCCGCGGACACCGAAGAACGCTGTGGCCCACCGCTGGTGCCGGGTCAGAGGTGACGTGTGGTCGCCTCGGCCCGGCCACGGCGCGAGGGCCAGGATCCCCGCCGCTGGACGGACCACCAGGATCAGGGCCAGCCCGATGGCGATCCCGCGCCAGTCGAGAGCCTCGAGCAGGCCCCGTGTGAGCGCGATCCCGAGAACGAGCAGGACGAAGAGAGTCAGCAGGCGCTCGAGCCGCTCTGCCACCTCGTGCATGGCTGCGTGGTAGTCGTGTGAGCGCTCGGCCGAACGGAAGGCCATGGCGCAGACGAAGACGGACAGGAACCCGTAGCCGCCGAGAACCTCGCCGACGCCGTACGACCCGATCAGAGCCGCGAGGGCGAGCAGCGACTCGCCCCGTTCGGCCACGCGCAGGGCTCGACTGCTGGACCGGAAGGCGATGTAGGCGAGAACCTTGCCCACCACCAGCCCGGCGAGGACGCCGATCAAGATCTTGCCCACCAGGTAGAAGCCGACCCATTCAAGAGCCCAGTTCGACACGGCTCCGTCGGTGGCGAGCAGGATCGCCACGTACACGAACGGGAAGGCGAGACCGTCGTTCAGGCCTGCCTCCGAGGTGAGGGTGAACCGGAGCTCGTCGCGCTCATCGACCTCGTGGTCACCGGTCTGCGGCCCGGCCACCTGTACGTCGGAGGCGAGCACCGGGTCGGTGGGTGCCAGCGCCGCGCCCAGGAGTATCGCCACAGCAGGTGCCAGTCCGGCGGCCCACCCGAGAACTGCGATGGCTGCGATGGTGATCGGCATCCCGATCGCCAGCAGCCGCCAGGTCGATGACCACCGGCGCCAGGTGCTCGGGTTGCGGAGCTCGAGCGGCCGGTCGAGCGCCAGGCCGACACCCATCAGCGCCACGATGATGACCAGCTCGGAGGCGTGCTCGATCGCGACCCGGTTGGTCTGCGGGTCCAGCGGCAGACCGTCGGGGAGTGGAGTGAGCCCGATCAGCATCCCGACCCCGACCAGCACCATCGGAGCCGAGATCGCCCACCGGTTGAGGAGATGGGGCAGCACGATGGCCAGCAACAGACTGGCACCGATCACCACGTAGGCAAGGTCGGCAGTCATAGCTACGTCGCTCCGATTCGTCGCGTTGCAGGTCCAGCACGGCCGGCCTCCCTGAACCCAGGTTACGTACGAACCAACCCGTCCACGGAGCATGGGAGGTCGTGTCGGGGGTTACCGGTCGAGTCATGAGTGAAGAGCAGCTTCAGCCGGAGGACACGCTCGAGGACCGTGGTGTCGACGATGTCCTGGACGAGGGCTATTCGCCGCCCGAGCGGCCACGGGGTGTCACCGCGAAGGGCGTGACGCCGCGGGAGGAGATCGAGGGCGAGACCATCGACGAACGGCGCGCTCAGGAGGAGCCGGAGGTCTGGGACGAAGCCGAGGCCGAGGCCGACGCCGACATCCTGGACGGGCCGGTGACCGGGGAGGTGGGCGAGGCCCGATCCGGTCGGCTCACCAGCCCCGACGAGGGCGTGCGCGAGGACGACGAAGGGAAGCTCATCGGGCACGACGAGGGTATCGACGGTGCCGGCGCCTCGGCCGAGGAAGCGGCCGTGCACATCGTCGACGAGCCGCCTGACTGAGGCTGATTCCGCGTCTTCGGGGGTACCGATGGACGCCCGGATCCCTTTCAACACAGAGGAGAGCTGCCGTGTCCGAAGACGTGACCGACCTGATCATGCAGGACCACCGCGAGGTGGAGAGCCTGTTCGAGAAGCTTGAGCGAGATCCGGACGTACGCGCCGGGCTGACCCCGATCTTGGTGACGCTCCTGGCCGCACACAGCCGCGCCGAGGAGGCCGAGGTCTACCCGGTCGCCCGGGACGAGGCGGGTGAGGCCGAGGACGTCGCGCACAGCCAGGAGGAGCACCTGCTGGCAGACCGGCTCCTCGCCGAGCTCAACGAGTGCGACCCCTATTCAACCGAGTACGGCGACAAGCTGGCGGAGGTGGTCGAGGCGGTCACCCACCACGTCGAGGAGGAGGAGAGCACCGTGCTGCCCGGCATGCGGAGCCGTCTCGACGACGCACGCCGAGCCGAGCTGGGCAAGGCCTTCCTGAAGAGCCGGCAGGAGCACCTCGGAGACATGCCCCAGGACATCACTCGTGACGAGCTGCGCCGCCAGGCCGCCAACGCCGACATCCCCGTCGGGGACAAGGGCAAGGACGACCTGAAGCGCACGCTCGATCAGCACGCCGACAGCTGACCCGCGGCCGCGGAAGCTGTCAGCTCCCCGCCATGATCAGGCAGGTCGCGATCGCGTGACCGATGACACGGCCGGTCTTGTCGGTGATCTCGGCTTCCGCGGTCGCGGCGCGGCGTCCGATGGTCACGACACGTCCCACGCAGGTGAGGGTGCCGCTGTCGAGCGTGGCCGCGCGGGTGAACTTGATGGTCAGGTCGAGCGACGTGTAGCCCGTGCCCGCCTTCAGCTTGGTGTGCACCGCGCAGCCGAGAGCCGAGTCCGCGAGGGTCGCCAGGATGCCGCCGTGCACGGTGCCGATCGGGTTGTAGTGCCACTCCTCGGGGGTGAGCTCGAAGACGGCCCGACCGTCGCTGACCTCGACCAGAGCCATGCCGAGGGTCGCGTTGATCGGAGGCGGCGGGAGCTCGCTGTCTCCCAGCTGCTTGAAGAAGTCGAGCCCGTCGAGCTCCCTCGCGGCGGTGGCGAAGAGCTGGGGATCGGCCCATGAGTACGTGCGTTCGCGCACCGCTCGGGACTGCTCGGAGGTCGTGTCCTGGGTCATGTCCTGGGTCATGGCGGCTCAGACCCGCTCGATGATCGTGGCGTTCGCCAGGCCGCCGGCCTCACACATGACCTGCAGCCCGTAGCGGCCGCCGGTCTGCTCCAGGTTGTTCAGCAGCGTGGTCATCAGCCGGGCGCCGGACCCGCCCAGCGGGTGTCCGATGGCGATGGCACCGCCGTTGATGTTCACCTTGGCGAGGTCGGCACCGGTCTCCTTCTGCCAGGCGAGTACGACGGAGGCGAATGCCTCGTTGACCTCGAAGGCGTCGATGTCGTCGATCGAGAGTCCGGCGCGGGCCAGCACCTTCTGGGTCGCTGGGATGATGCCGGTGAGCATGAAGATCGGGTCGTCGCCGGCGACCGCGAAGGAGTGGACCCGCGCCCTCGGGGTCAGGCCGAGGCGTGCGGCAGTCTCCTCGGACGCGACCAGGAGCGCGGCCGAACCGTCGTTGATGGGCGAGCTGTTGCCGGCCGTGACGCGCCAGTCGATGTCGGGGAACCTGGCCACGGAGTCCTCGTCCTTGAAGGCGAGCCGAAGACCTGCGAGCGAGTCGGCCGTGGACGATGGACGAATCGTCTCGTCGATGCGCAGGTCGTTCACGTAGGTGACCTGCGAGTCGAAGTGTCCGTCCTTCCATGCCGCCGCGGCACGCTGGTGGGACTTTGCCGCGAACTCGTCCAGCTCGGCGCGGGAGAGGTCCCACTTGTTGGCGATCAGCTCGGCCGAGATGCCCTGGAGGACCAGGCCGCCGTCGTAGCGGGCGTTCACCTTGGTGCCGTAGAAGTCCTTGCCCGCGAACTGTGACCCCATCGGGACACGGCTCATCGACTCCACGCCGGAGGCGATCGCCACGTCGTACGCGCCGGCGATCACGCCCTGTGCGGCGAAGTGAAGCGCCTGCTGGGAACTTCCGCACTGCCGGTCGACGGTGACGCCGGGAACCGACTCCGGGAACCCGGCGCCGAGCAGGGCCCAACGGGCGGTGTTGCCTGACTGCTCGCCGACCTGTCCGACCGCGCCGCTGATCACGTCGTCGACGACGGCAGGGTCGATGCCGGTGCGCTCGACCAGCGCGGCGAGCGTGTGCGCGTGGAGGTCGACGGCGTGGATCTCGGAGTAGGCGCCGCCGGGCTTGCCCTTGGCTACAGGCGTACGGACAGCATCGACGATGAAGGCGTTCGGCATGGTGGTCTTCTCTCTCGTTCAAACAGCGGTTGCGAATCGGGTCGGAAAATCGAACGTGCTGGAGTGGGGCTCAGCGAGGCGCGACCATCAGCGGTTGCGCGACCTTGGCGAAGGTGCCGTGCTCGTCGGCCATGTCGCCCTGGGCCAGGCCGATACCGTCCGGGCCGATGGTGCTGCGGGCGTCGAGCAGCATCCACTCGCTCACGGGCGGTCGCTCGATGGTGACGGTCACGGTCGGCGGGATGAAGTACCACGAGCTCATCGGCAGGGAGCCGGACAGGCCGTTGGTGGAGTCGGCCAGGGTGAGAAGACGCTGCACGGGGGAGGTCTGCTCGCCGGCGACCAGCGGCACACGCAGGCGCGCCCACACCGTCGCCGGACCGGGTTCGTAACCGCCACTGATGAACCGCCAGTCGATGGCGCGGCCGTAGCCCCAGTCGGGGCTGACTCCGTCGAAGAAGCGCTCGGAGGAGGCCGCCGGGATGGCGGGAACCTTCTCCTCACGCCAGTGCTCGCGGGTCGACCCCGGCGTTGCCCGGATCAGCCAGGCGCTCGCCTTGACCGCGAGCCGGTCACCGGCCCACAGCGAGGCCTCGATGAGCTCGACGCGGCGGCCCGGCCGGACGACGTTCGCCTCGACGCGCATGGTTCCCTGGGGAATGCCGCCGAGCATGTCGGCCGTGAACCGGGCGATGGACAGGGCCGGGTCGGAACGTACGGACTCGATCGCCCGGGCCAGCAGGGCAGCGGGAGGGCCGCCGTGCTGCAATGACTGGTCCCAGGGGCTGGCAGTCGCCGGGGTCGACTCGTACGTTCCGTCCTCGTCGGTCGGCAGGTAGAAGGCGTCGAACTCGAGGGTCATCAGCGTCTCCTGTGCGTGGTTCAGCGGGCCAGCTGGGGGTAGAGCGCCTCGATCGGCTGCGCGAGACCGGCCTTGACGTCGGCGCTCACCTGGTCGGCGAGGATCTCGTACGCATCGGCCTCGAGGCCGTCGTAGGCGCTGCGGACCACGTCGGCCGGGTCGTTCTTCGGGTCGGTGATGCCGACCGTCATCGGGGTGTCGGTGTAGCCCAGGTGCAGCGACGCGACGTGGATGCCGTCGCCCGCCAGCGCGAGGCGCTGGGTGTTGGTCGCCGACCAGAGCGCTGCCTTGGTGGCGCTGTAGGCGTCGCCGACGCCGTACCAGCTCAGGACCGAGAGCACGTTGAGCACGACGCCCTTGCTGGCGCGCAGCGGCGGCAGGAAGGTGTTGGTGACGTCGAGCGCGCCCCAGAAGTTGGTCTCGAAGAGGTCGCGAGCCGCGCCCAGGTCACCGGTCACGCTGGCGCCGTTGGAGGCGCCGGCGTTGTTGATGACGACCGTGACGTCTCCGGCTGTCGCGGCCGCCTCGGCGACCGAGTCGTGGTCGGTCACGTCGAGCCTCAGCGGCACGATGCGCGGGTCGTTCCACTCGCGGGGGTTGCGGGCCGCGGCGTACACCTTGGCGGCGCCGCGCTCGAGCGCCTGGTTGACGAAGTGTGTGCCGAGGCCGCCGTTCGCTCCGGTCACCAGGACGACCGCGTTCGCGAGAGTGGGCATGTGGTTCTCCTGTTCGAGGGCGCGGGCGCCGCTCCGTGATGAGTTGGTTTTTCCAACGTACTCGGGTTGGTTTGGTTTTCCAACTCGATTAGGATCGAACCATGATGACGCAGGTACGTGAGTGCTCGGTGGCGCGGACGCTGGAGCTCGTCGGCTCCAAATGGACCCTGCTCGTCGTTCGCGAACTGTTTCTCGGGAGTCGCCGGTTCGAGGAGATCGCCCGGTTCACGGGCGGCCCGCGCGACATCCTCACCGACCGGCTACGCAGGCTCGAGGCGCACGGACTGGTGACTCGGATCCAGTACGAGCAGCGCCCGCCGAGGTTCGAGTACCACCTGACCGACCTCGGACGTTCGCTCGCGCCGATCATCGAGACGATGCGCGAGTTCGGCGACCGTCACCTGGC
>JALZDD010000823.1 GCA_030862715.1 Actinomycetota bacterium
TGATGAGTCTCTCTCCACCCAGCCGTACCCCGCGAGCAAGGCGCTCGAGACGTCACGGCATCGCGTGGTTCGCCACGATCGCCGGCGGCGGCGCAGCCCTTCTCGTGTTCGGGCTGTCGCCGACGACCGCCTTGACCGGTACGTCCCCGGCCCCGGTGGCACCAGCGGACAGTGCCCTCAGCGACACGAGCCAGGTGACCTCGCCTACCGCGGTGCTCCCGGCGCCGGTGGCGCCCCCAGCGGTCGCGCCGGTTGATCCGGTCGTCGCCGCAGCAGCGCCGGCCGTACCGGTGGCCCAGCCGAAGGCACAGGGCAACCAGGCGGCGGCTCAGCCGGCGGCGAAGGCGCCGGAAGCGGCGCCGGAGCAGGGGGCGGGGCACCCGATGTCACCCTCGGCCGATGCGTGCGGAGGCCTCCAGGCGGCCGTGGATGCGTTCCTGATGCACCTGAACGCAGCGCATCTCGAGACGTCGCCCGGCCAGCAGGTCACCGACGCGCTGGCCGTGGACAAGTACGTCCTGGCGCACACGGTCCTGATCGAGAACATGCTCAAGCCGCTCGTCGCCGGCAGCGACGCCGCGCTCGGCACCTTCCTGCAGCACGTGTACGCCGCGCACCTGGAGACGTCGCCAGGTCAGCAGGTCGCCGACGCGGCGGCCGTGGACAAGTACGTCCTGGCGCACACGGTCCTGATCGAGAACATGCTCAAGCCGCTCGCCGGCAGCGACACCAGCTCCTGCTGAGCCAGAGGGCACAGCAGGGCGTACGACAACCAAGCCCGGGGATCTCGCCGAGTCGCAGTCGGCCGAGCGGACCGGGATTTCACCAACCCGAAGGAGTGGCTCGATGAGCCAGCAACCGAACAGCTCGACAACCGAATCAGGCCCACCCGCCGCCCAGGGGAGGTGGTGGCTGGCGCCGATCGTGATCCTGGGCGTCCTGGCGGCGGTGCTCTCCATCGCCGGCCTCGAGGCGGGGGCATCCGGGCCTGCGCCCGCGGCGAGCACCGTACCCAACGCGGCCGCACCGGCAGCGCAGCCCGGCGCCCTCCCGGCCGCCGCACCCGCCGCCGTACCTGCCGCGATGCCGGTCGCGGCACCCGGAGCGGCAGCCCCCGCGGCGGCGCCTGCCGACGCTGGGTCGGACCAGGCGGCAGCCAAGACGGTCGAGGTGATGATCCACAACTACACCTACTCGCCGGCGTCCCTCGACGTGGCCGTGGGTGACACGGTCACCTGGACCAACATGGACGAGGCTCCGCACACCGTGACCGTGACCAGCGGGCCGGAGAAGTTCGACTCCGGGACCATGCAGAAGGGCGACACGTTCACCTACACCTTCACCAAGCCGGGGACGTACGAGTACTACTGCGCCGTCCATCCCGACATGAAGGCAAGCGTCACGGTGAGCGGCGGGAGCGACCCCGACCCGACGCCGACGCCGACCCCGACTCCCACGCCGGAGCCCACCCCCACTCCGGAACCCACACCGACCCCGACGCCAGGGCATCCGATGCCGCCGTCGGACACCTGCGGGGGCCTGCAGGCCGCTGTCGACACGTTCCTTCAGCACGTGTACGCCGCGCACCTGGAGACGTCGCCGGGCCAGCAGGTCACCGACGTGCTCGACCTGGACAAGTACGTCCTGGCGCACACGGTGTTGATCGCGAACATGATCAAACCACTGGTGGCCGGTAGCGACGCGGCTCTGACCACGTTCCTGCAGCACGTGTACGCCGCACACCTGGAGGCGTCGCCCGGTCAGCAGGTGGTCGATGTGCTGGCCGTGGACCAGTACGTCAAGACGCACACCGTGCTGATCGAGAACATGATCAAGCCGCTCGTGGGCGCTGACACCAGCTCCTGCTAGGGCGATCACAAGGGCGCGGTGGTCCGGCCGAGTCGCAGTCGGCCGGACCACCGCGCCTCCCAGTATCGCCCGATCGACCAAGAGTCGGAGGACTTCTCATGGCATCACCTCTTGGAACCGTCATGCCCAGAATCGCCGGGCTGCTCCTGGCGTTGGGCGCGGTCCTGCTATCCGCGGCACCTGCTGAGGCGGCGAGCCACGCGGTCATGATCCACAACTACGCCTACAGCCCGGCCTCGCTCAGCATCGCCCAGGGCGACACCGTCACCTGGACCAACATGGACACGGCCGAGCACGACGTCGTGGTCACCAGCGGCCCGGTGTCCTTCCGCTCGCCGATGCTGGGCAAGGGCGAGAGCTGGAGCCACACCTTCACCACCGCGGGCAGCTATGGCTACACGTGCAGTGTCCACCCGGACATGCGCGGGGCGGTGTCGGCCAAGGCCGCGGCCCCACCACCGGCGCCGAGCAAGGCGCAGCCCGATCCCGGGCAGCCGCCTGCGGCAGCCCCGACGACCGCGCCGCAGCAGACCGCACCCGTGGCCCCGCCTCCCCGCACCACGCCGAGCCCCACCGCACCGGCCGCGAAGGGGAAGCAGAGCGCTCAGCCGGTCGCACCGTCCAGCCCGGCTGCGACCCCGGCGCCGACGGCCGCCCCGGCCGCCTCGCCAGTAGCCACTCTCAGCCCACTCCTCCTGGTGGCCGGGGCATCCGTCGCGGTCGTCGTCTTCTGCCTGCTGCTGATGGCCTCACGACCCCAGCCCGTGTCCGCCCCAGCTGAACCCGATCCCAAGGACCTGACATGACTGCTCGACGTACTGCCGCGCGGCTCTTCGTGGCACCGGCCACGCTCGGAATCGCCCTGCTCGCCCTCGCCGATCCGGCCGGCGCCCACGTCTCGGTCACGCCGACCGAGACCGCGGCGGGCGCCTACACCCTGCTGACCGTCAGCGTGCCGCACGGCTGCGACGGCTCTGCCACCACGAAGGTGGAGATCCAGGTGCCCGAGCAGATCCTCTCGGTCACGCCGACCCGCAACCCGCTGTGGACCGTCACCAAGACGAAGGCGAAGCTCGACGAGCCGCTGACCGATGCCCATGGCAACAAGGTCACCGAGCGGGACGGGACGGTCGTCTATCAGGCGAGGTCGCCGCTCCCCGAGGGCTACCGGGACGCCTTCGAGCTGTCGCTGAAGCTGCCCGAGGAGGAAGGCGAGACCCTCGCCTTCCCCACGATCCAAACCTGTGAGAAGGGCGAGACCGCCTGGGTCGAGGTGCCCACCGAGAGCCAGGATCCCGAGGAGCTGGAGCACCCCGCTCCCGCGGTGACCATCACCGCCGCCGAGGGCGCGGGGGCGCACGGTGCGGACTCCGTCGAGTCAGGGAAGACCGAGACCGCCGGGGTGAGCTCGAACGCGCTCGGCGGGGTCGGGCTGGGTGTGGGCCTGCTGGGTCTGTTCGCCGGCGGTGCTGCGTTGGTGCGGGTACGCGGGCGCGCGTGAACCAGGTCATCCGGCTCGTCATCGCGGTCGCCGGGTGCGTACTGCTCGCGGTCGGGACCGCCGGCCCGGCCGTGGCTCACGCCACGCTGGTCCGCAGCAACCCCGCCGAGGGCGCCGTACTGGCGGCCGCGCCGGCGAAGGCGGTGTTCGTCTTCGACGAGGCGGTCTCGTTGCCGGACCGGGGCGTCAAGGTGTTCGATGCCGACGGCGACACCGTGGCCGCCTCGGCCACGTCACAGGACACCGTCGTCACGGTCGACCTCCCGGACCGGATGGCGAGCGGGACGTACGTCGTGACCTGGCGGGCCGTCTCGGGCGACGGCCACCCGATCGCCGGCTCGCTCACCTTCTCGATCGGTCGGCCGAGCGTGACGGTCGCCGCCCCCGAGCCGACGGATGCCGAGTCCCCGAAGGTCTCCGCGACCCTCAGCGCCGTGCAGGGTGTCGGCTACCTCGGTCTGTTCCTCGCGGCCGGGCTCACGGTGTTCGCCAGCACGCTGCTGCCGAGGACCATCGCGATGCCGGGGCGTTCGCGGGCCCGCATCCAGGGACTGGCCAAGGCCTCGGCCGTCGTCGCTCTGGTGGCGGCCGCGCTGACGATCCCGCTCACGGTCATCCACCAGCAAGGGCTCGGTCTCGAGCGGGTCGCCGACAGGGACACCTGGTTGGCGGGCTCGCCGTCCGCGATGGCCGGGCTCGTGCTGCTTGCCGTGGGCTTCACGCTGCTCGGCCAGAACGTCGGCGATGCAGCCGACCGTCGTACGCGCGGGTTCGCGCTGTCCGGCGTCGCGCTCGTCGTCATCGCTCCTGCACTCACTGGCCACACCCGCGCGTTCTCGCCCGAGCCGCTCGTCGTCGGCACCGACATCCTGCACGTGCTCGCCGGCAGCATCTGGCTCGGCGGCCTGGTCGGCATCGCATTGACCCTTCCCGCGCTCGCCGGGCGGCAGGACGACGCGGCGCGGACCCTCGCCAGGTTCTCGATGGCCGCCGCCGGAGTGCTGGTGGCGCTGACCGGCACCGGCTTGGTGCTGGCGTGGCGGATCCTGGCCTCGTGGGAGAACCTCTTCGGCAGCACGTACGGCCGGATCCTGCTGGTCAAGCTCGCCGTGGTCCTGGTCGTGGTGACCGTCGCCGGCTGGAACCGGTTCGTGCTCCTGCCGCGGGTCCGCGCGGCCAAGCGGCGCCCGGGCCGGAAGAGTCCCACGACGCGCATCGGCGGCACGGTCCGGGCCGAGGCAGCGCTCCTCGTGGTCGTCCTGCTGCTGACCGGGTTCCTGGTCAACAGGTCACCGAGAGCGGTGCCGGCAAACGCCGCGGAGGGACGGCCCGCGGTCCAGACGGCTGCGCTGGGCGACCTCGAGGTGCGTGCCACGATGACTCCCGGAGTCCGGGGGAGGAACACGATCCGGTTCCGGATCCAGGACTCCGCCGGAGCGCCGGTGGCGCTTGCCAGACTGCCCACCGTCAGCATCCGCTCTGACGACTTGGACCTCGGGACGGTGCCGGTCACCAGAGCAGGTGCCGGCACCTGCACGGCCGACGTCGTGATCCCGGCCGCCGGCCGCGTGGAGGTCCAGGTCGGCATGCGACGGAGCCAGTTTGAGAACCCCGTCGCCACCCTGACCTTCCACATTCCCAGCCCCTGACCACCCGGCTCAGCGACCGAGCCAGCCGCCGTCGACGGTCAGGGTGTGTGCCCCAGTCGAGCGTCTGCGTGATCTACTGACAACGCCGAATCGTCAAGACTGACTTCTAGCCCGATGGGGCCAGCCGCCATCCTTCCGCCTGGGTACGTTGTGCCCAGAAGTCTCGGTAGAGGCCGCCCGCCTCGAGCAGCTCGGCGTGGGTGCCCTGCTGGGCCACGCGACCGGAGTCGAGGACGAGGATCTGGTCGGCCGCGACGACCGTCTGCAGCCGGTGGGCGATGACGATGACGGTGCGGTCTGCCGCCAGAGCGGTCAGCGCTTCTTGAACGGCGGCCTCGTTCTCGGCGTCGAGGGCGGCGGTGGCTTCGTCGAGGAGCACCACCGGCGCGTCCTTGAGCAGTGCCCGGGCGATCGAGACTCGCTGCTTCTCGCCGCCCGAGAGGGTGGAGCCGGCCTCGCCGGTGCGGGTCTGCCAGCCGTGTGGGAGTCGGGCGAGGATGTCGTCGACGCGGGCCAGCCGTGCGACTCGTTCGAGGTCGGCCTCGGTCGCGTCCGGTCGCGACATGAGGATGTTCTCCCGCAGTGTCCCTTCGAAGAGGTAGACGTCTTGGAAGACGATCGAGACCTGCCGCATCAGTGCCTCGGTGCCGAGGTCGCGTACGTCGGCTCCACCGACCCGCACGGCGCCGGAGGTGGCATCGTGGAAGCGGGCGATCAGGCGCAACAGGGTCGACTTCCCCGAGCCCGAAGGGCCGACGATCGCTGTCAGCGAGCGTGGGGGCGCGGTGAAGGAGACGCCGTCGATGACTCGACTGCGGCCGTCGTAGGAGAAGGAGACGTTCTCGAGCTCCACGCTGCTGCTGGACGTCTGTGTCGGGGCCGATGGCTCGGGGAGGGGCGCGACGGCGAGTACGGACAGCACGCGTTGCAGCGACCCCTGAGCGATCCGGAGAGCGGAGGAGAGCTCGCCGAAGTCGATCAGCGACTCCACCAACCGCACCGCCAGCACCAGTAGCCCCACCGCCACCGCCGGCCCCAGCGTGCCGCCGAGCACGAGGTGGACGGCGAGTGCGATGACCAGGGTGAGAAGCCCCTGAATGGAGAGCAGCTGCAGTCCGAGCCCGCCGAACCCGGTGACCAGCAGCCGTTTGGAGGCCGCCTTCTGAGCGGCGAGCGCCCGCTCGACGAGCTCGTTGCCGTGCACCGTGCGGCCGAAGACTCGCAGCGCCTGCTGGTTGAGGGCGAACTCGATCACCCTGGCTGACCCGTCTGCCATGGCCGTGTCGTATGCCTGCTCACCGCGGCCGACCACGATACCCAGCAGGCGGGTGGTCAGCAGCACTCCGAGCACCCCGGCCAGTAGCGCGACGCCGAGGCGCCACTCCAGGAAGAGCATCGCGACGATGACGGTCAGTGGCGAGATGATGGCGGCGATGAGGGGACGGAGCAGGTGGCCGGGCACCGAGGAGATGTCGGTGGCGCCCTTCGATGCCATCCGAGAGAGCTGCCCGGTGCGGTCGGCGTCGTACCAACCCAGGGGCAGGACCGCGGTGTGTTCGCCGAGTCGTGCCAGGGTGACGTCGAGCAGGGTGCAGGCCAGGTCGTAGCCGTCCAGATTGGCCAGGGTCAGCACCACGTGGTGAGCCACGAAGAGTCCGCCGAGCACCGCCACCCATGCCCAGGCCGCGTGCCAGTCCTGCCGGAACGCGGCGTCGAGAATCGGCACGACACAGGCGAAGGCCAGGCCTTGGAGTACGCCGGTGGTGACGAACATCGCCACCACCCGGTAGAGCTGCCGCGTGCTGCCGCCCACGGCTCCAGGGACGGATGGTGGCACGGCCAACAGCTTGGCGAGCAGACGGACGATCGTGATCATGCCGGCACCCCCATGTCAGTGGTGTCCGGGTGGCTACGCTGGTCGGCTGACCACAGTCGCGCATAGAGCGCGTCGCGTGCGAGCAGCTCGGAGTGGGTTCCCTGCTCCGCGATCCGTCCCCCGTCGAGCACGACGATCTGATCGGCGCCCTTGATGGTGGACAGGCGGTGCGCGATGACCAGGAGCGTACGTCCCTCGACGAGCTTCGAGAGCGCCTGCTGCACGAGCGCCTCGGACTCCGGGTCGGCCGCCGCGGTGGCCTCGTCGAGGACGAGGACGGGCGTGTCGGCCAGGATCGCCCGGGCGATCGCGACCCGCTGGCGCTCGCCGCCTGAGAGCAGCGCGTCCTCACCGACGACAGAGTCGTATCCGCGGGGCAGCTCATCGATGCGGTCAGCGATCTGCGCAGCGGTTGCGGCGCGGCGTACGTCATCGTCACTCGCTTCGGGCCGGGACAGCCGGATGTTGTCGCGGATCGAGGTGCGCAGCAGCGAGGTGTCCTGGAAGACGAAGGAGACCCGGGCGTAGAGGTCAGCGGAGGTCAGGTCGCGCAGGTCGGCGCCGCCAAGGGTGATCCGGCCGGCGACCGGGTCGGCGAACCGCGGGAGCAACCTGGCCAGCGTCGACTTCCCGGACCCCGATGGTCCCACCAGCGCGGTGACCGTGCCCGGCGACAGGGTGAGCGAGATGTCGGTGAGCACCGGTGCGGAGACCGGCGAGTAGGCGAAGCAAACCTCTTCGAAGCGCACCTGTGCCCCTGCGGGGGTGCGCGGTTCGGCGGGCTGGGCGAGCTCCGGCTCGTGCAGCAGGATGGTGATCCGGCGGGCGGCCTCGGTGGCCTCGCGCAGCTCGCGGGCGGCATAGCCGGCCACGGTGACCGGTGCGGTCATCGCCAGCCCGAGCACCAAGAACGGCACCAGATCAGGAGGCGGGATCTGTCCGGCCGCCAGCATCGCCACGCCGGCGGTCAGCACGAGCACGAGCGTCAGCGCCGGGGTCAGGGCCAGCTCCATGAGCAGCATGCCCCACATCGAGTGCCGCATCCAGGACCTGTTGAGCCCGGCGAACCGTTCGGCGACGGTGGTGAACCGGGCGTGCGCGCGCCCGGAGGCGCCGAAGGTCTTGATCACCGAGATGCCGTTGGTGAACTCCACGGCGGCGGCCGAGAGCGCGGCCAGCGACGCGTCGTACTCCATGTAGAGGTCCTTCGCGCCACGCATCGAAACCCGGAATCCAACCACGCCGAGCCCCAGCGGCACGAGGGTCACCAGCGCCATCAGCGGGTCGACCGCGAACAGGTAGACGGCCACCGCCGCAGGCAGTGTGATCGCCGCCGTCAGCTCCATCACCGAGTGCGCCACCAGGTGGTGCAGAGCTGCGACGTCATCTTGCACAGCCTTCTTCACAGCCCCGGAGTTGCGCTCGGTGAACCACCCCAGCGGCATCCGCCCCAGCCGAGCCACCATCGAGCGACGCAGGTGGATGGAGAGGTCGAGGTCGGCGGTGTGCGAGAGCCACGAGGAGCCCAGCACCGTCAGCAGCCGCACCCCCAGAGAGGCCACCGAGACCCACACCACCAGCCATGCCCGCCCGGCGTCGACCGCCCCGCCCAGAGCCCCTGGCAGCAGGGTGCGGCCCAGCTCGACGATCCCGATCAGTGGGACCAGTCCTGCCAGCGTCGAGAGCACCATCAGCGCACAACAGGCCAGTAGCCGGCCGCGTACGGGCCGGAGCAGATCGCGCAGCGGTGAGCGCTGCGCTTCGGGTGGGTCCGGCTCAATGGCCGGCGCCGCGGAGGTGGTGGGTGGTGGTGAGGTGTCCGAGATCGGAGCAGCCAGAGCCTGCTCGGTCATGCGCAGATGTCCTTGTCGTGGTCAAGCCCGTGTGGTCCGGCGCACGGTAACACAAATGAGAACGATTCTCATTAACTGTCAAGTGCTAGATAGCAAGCTCCGGTTGGCGGCTGCGACTCTGGAGAAGAACCTTGCCTTCTTCGATTGCATGCTTGTGACTGTTTCCGTTTGGCGCGCGCTGCATGTGGTTGTAACCGCGGGTGAAGGAGCGTAAGCCTGTAGTCAGGATGTTCCGGACTCGAGGAGGAAGAATGTCGGCGACACAGGCGCATGAGGTCCACGACTCTCACGGTCACCAGCACGCGAACGACTGCGGACATGTCGCGGTCGATCATGAGGGCCATGTCGACTACCTGCACGACGGCCACGCGCACCACCGGCACGACGGCCATTACGACGAGCACCAGGTCGAGGCTCATGTGACCGCCGAGGTGCATGAGCACTCCCACGGCCCCAACTGCGGTCATGAGACGGTCCAGCATGGCGACCACCTCGACTATGTGCACGGTGAGCACCGCCACGCCGCTCATGACGACCACTACGACGAGCACTGACTCACGGGGCAACACTCGCGGAGCCACGCATCTTGACCTGCGACGAGATCACGGACGAGCCGTCATGTGCGCATGAGGCTTGACAATAATGGTTCTCATTTAGCGCTGGATGTGGGATGGTGAGAAGCATTCTCAACTGCGCGAAGGGCTCCTCTACGTCTCCGGTGATGGTGTTCGCGATGTGGTCGGCCGCATCGCCGGCGGCTTTCCGGGATCGACCCTGTTGATGGACACCTGGGGGAACTGGTTCCTCGACCACCAGGGCGATGAGGGATCGCCGTTGAAGAAGCTCGACGCGCGCGTCGACTGGGGCTGTGACGATCCCGCCGAGATCGAGTCGTGGGCGCCCGGGGTCCGGCTGCTGGAGTCGCGCACGCTCGGGGAGGCGCCCGACGCCGTTCGCCGGCGGTTGCCGCTCAAGCTGCGGCTGATGAGTCCTGTCATGTCGCGGACGCAGTCGGGGAAGGCGTACCGGCTCAACCGGTTCACGACTTCCCGAGGGGCCTGATCTTCCTCGGGGTCGCCGGCGGCGCTGTCTGACGCGATCGGTTGGCTGGCGAGCGCCTCCGCACAACCGTGGAAGAGATCGTGGAGCTGGGTGGTCCGGTTGGCGTACCCGAGGCCGTACGTCTCGGCTGGCGTCAGTGTGATGGCCAGTGAGCGCTCGCGTGCGCGAGTGCGGGTTTCTCCAGCTCTGCGACCAGCTTCTCGAACAGAGCGACCGCGGCGGGCGCGCTCCAGTTCGGGGCGAGGACGTCATGGGGCAGACCGGGGTCGCGGAAGGGGAGCTTGCGCCACTGGCCGACGACGCCGAGGTAGGTCACGAAGGCGTCCTGGCCCGAGGGGGCGGCGTCCTCCAGCCGTGCGGCGAGGGCGCTGTGGGCGCTGATGAAGTCGCGGTAGCTCTGGTCGATCGCCTCCAGGTCCCAGCTGCTGTAGAGCAGTTCGGTGAGGTCCTGGGTGCCGTGGTAGCCACCGACGAAGATCGCGGCATAGGACTCGAGCCCGAGCTCGGTCACCGCTCGCTCGGCCGCGTCGCGCATCCGCGCGGGCGCGATCCACAGCGCGGTGCCGACGTTGCCGAAGCCCA
>JALZDD010000865.1 GCA_030862715.1 Actinomycetota bacterium
CGGATCGCTCCGGCTCGGGGAGCAGTCCGACCTGGTGGTAGTAGCGCACGGTGCGGGTGCTCACCCCCGCCGCTGCCGCAAGCTCTCCGATCCGCATGAGACCAGTCAAGACCTTGACGGAGCGTCAAGGTCAAGGTCTGACCGGTGACGTAGGGTTTCGCCCCATGGAGACCCTCGTTGTGGACCACCCCCTCGTCGCCCACAAACTCACCACGCTGCGTAACAAAGAGACCGACTCGTCGACCTTCCGTCGTCTCGCCGACGAGCTCGTCACGCTGCTCGCCTACGAGGCGACCCGCGGGGTGAGGGTCGCTCCGGTCGACATCGTCACGCCGGTCGCTCCGACCCAAGGCGTACGCCTCACCGACCCGCAGCCGCTGATCGTCCCCATCCTCCGGGCCGGTCTCGGGATGCTCGACGGGATGATCCGGCTGCTGCCGACCGCGGAGGTCGGTTTCCTCGGCATGGTCCGCAACGAGGAGACCCTCGAGGCGACGACGTACGCCGAGCGTCTCCCCGCCGACCTCTCCGGTCGCCAGTGCTACGTGGTCGACCCCATGCTCGCCACCGGTGGCACCCTCGCCGCCGCGATCGACTTCCTGGTCTCACGCGGCGCCGACGACATCACCGCCGTCACCCTCCTGGCCGCCCCCGAGGGCATCGAGGCTCTCGAGAACGCCCTCGACGGCATCGAGGCCCCGGTCCGCCTCGTCACCGCGGCCCTGGACGAGAAGCTCAACGAGAAGGGCTACATCGTCCCCGGCCTCGGTGACGCCGGCGACCGGCTCTACGGCGTCGCGGGCTGACCCTCAGGGTCAGGCCTTGATCGTCACCTTCTCCTCGACGTACGGCTCGGCCTCGGCGGTCTCGGCTTCGGCTGCCTCGGCGCGGGCCTTGCGCTTGGCGGCGATGGCCTTGAAGGGCCAGGTGAGGAGCTGGTCGAGGGTGAGCCGACCGGGGGCGACCAAACCGAGCACGAGGGCGGCGGCACCGAGCGCGGCGGGGAGCTCCCAGCCGCCCTGGTCGACGAAGACCTCGATCGTGCGGTGGGCGTACCAGATGGCTCCGGCCATCTGGCCGGCGAGCACAATGCCGGCGATCGGCGCGAACAGGCCGAGCACCAGCAGCGCGCCGCCGACGAGCTCGACGTAGGTCGCCACCTGAGCGGCGATGGCGGGCTCGGGGACCCCCAGGCCGCCCAGGAACTGCTCGGTGCCGGCGAAGCCCTGGTCGTACTTCTGCCAGCCGTGCGCGACGAAGATCCCGCCGACCACCACACGGGCGGCAAGCAGCACGACGTCGTTGAAAAGTCCGGTGTAGGCGTTGCGCCCCACTCGACGGCTCATGTCCGGTTCTCCTCTGGTCAGGTCAGAAACAGGGCGCACACGGTAGCGATGCGGGGCACCGACCGGTACCGCCCGGGGCTTCATCTCAGCCGAAGGGAAACTCTGCTATGACCTCGTAGACCGGACGCTTCCTCGGTCCCTCGCCGAGCCGGGAGTGCACCAGTGCGAAGGAGGAGACGGTCCAGGTCGGGCCACGGTACGCATCGAGCAGCCGCACCCAGTTGCTGAGCTCCATCGGCGTGCCGGTCCGGGCGACCGTCAGGTGCGGCCGGAAGCGGCCACCGTCGACCTCGACCCCGGCCTTGACCAGGGCGTTCCGGGTCCCGGCGGCGACCCGGTCGAGCTCCTCGGCGGCATCGGTCTCGACGCTCGCGTAGAGGACCTTGCCCTCGGTCACGTTGGGGAAGGCGCCGCCTCCGGTGACGGTCAGCTCGAAGGGCGTACGCCGTCCCGCGGCCGTCTCCAGCCGCTCGATCGCGTCATCGAGGGACCGATCGGGGACGTGCTCGGCGAAGGCGAGCGTCAGATGGAGCTGGTCAGGCGCCGACCAGCGAAAGGCGGCCGCATCGCGGCGTACGGACAAGAACTCGTCGAGATCCTCGATCACCGACTCCGGCGGGATCACCGCCACGAACATTCGATTCATCGATGTCCATTGTGCCCGGCGGCAGGGGCCGGGTCACCTGAGTTGTGTGCCGAGGAGGTCGCCGACGAGATAGGTGACCACCATCGCGAGCAGGCCGCCGGCAACGTTGCGCAGCGCCGCGCGACCGGGTGGAGCGTAGCCGAGGCGCGCGCTGCTCCAGCCGGTGACGGCGAGCGCGGCGGTGACCGTGAGGATCGTCGCCCAGATGCGGGCGCTGTCGGGGAAGAGCGTGATCGCCAGGAGCGGCAGCAGCGCCCCGAGCGTGAAGGAGACCATCGACGCCCCGGCAGCGGCCCACGGCGAGGTGAGGTCGTCGACGTCGATCCCGAGCTCCAGGGCCGCGTGGGCCCGCAGCGCGTCGCGCTTGGTGAGCTGACGAGCGACATCGACCGCGGTCTCGGGCTCGAGACCGCGGTCGCGCAGGAAGCCCTCCAGCTCGTGGAGTTCCTCCTCGGGCATCTCCCGCAGCTCGCGGCGCTCCTTGGCGATCAGCGACTCCTCGGTGTCGCGCTGGGTCGAGACGGAGACGTACTCGCCCGCCGCCATGCTGATCGCACCCGCCACCAGAGCGGCGACGCCGGCGATGAGGATCGAGGTGTCGTCGGTGGTCGCGCCGGCGACACCCATCACGACACCGGCGGTGGAGACGATGCCGTCGTTGGCTCCGAGGACACCGGCGCGCAGCCAGTTGAGCCGGTTGCTCAGGCCCTCGGCCCGCTCCTCGGCGTCCCCGTGGCCCGCGTGGGCACCCTCACTGGGGAGCGTCACTGCTCCCCTTGCCGGGGACGGGCTCCTGCGGGTTCTCGCAGAAACGGACCGGGCCGCTCTCGCCGCCGTGATACTCGTAGGTCTTCCCCGCGGCCTCGAGCACCACGCGTACGCCGTCGGTCAGGACCATCGCGTACATCTTCCCGGGCTCGGGGCAGCCGAGACTGCCGTCGGGCCAGGTCACCTTCTCGTTGGAGACGACGGTGATCTCCTCGCTCTTCACCCCCTGACGCTCGGCCAGGTCGGCGATCGCGGCTGCGACCTTCGGGTCCTCGGCGGGCGTCGGGCTGGACGATGTGGGCACGTCAGACACGTTAGCGCCTGGGTCGGTCGCCTCGGAGCCACATCCGGCCAACATCGGGGTCAGCGTCAGCGCCAGAACGGGCAGAAGGTACGCCGCGGGGCGGATCTTTCGCTTGCTGTTGTCTGTGCTGATGTCGGTGGGGGTCATGACCTTGGGTACGTCCACGGTCCGAGGTTCGTTGCGCATCGTCAGATCCCGAACCGCGTCACACGCTCTCGCGTGCGCCCGCCGCCGCGCCCTGCGTCGGCATCGCTGTCCCAGGTGTAGACCTCGGTCCCGGTGATGAAGACGCGCTCTGCGCGGTGGTCGGTGTCGAGGGGGTCTCCGGACCAGATGACCACGTCGCCATCGAGACCGGGCGCGATCGCGCCGACGCGGTCGTCGAGACCGAGGAAGCTCGCCGGGTTCGTCGTGATCGCGGCCAGGGCCGTGTCGCGCGGGAGGCCGTCGCGTACGGCGAAGGAGGCCTGGTGGACCAGGAAGTTGATCGGGATGACCGGGTGGTCGGTGGTGATCGCGACCCGTACGCCCGCGGCGGCCATGGCGGCGAGGTTGCGGTTGGCCCGGTTGCGCACCTCCACCTTCGAGCGGCTCACGAACATCGGGCCGTAGATGACCGGGATGTCCTTCTCGGCGAGCACGTCGGCGAGCAGGTGGCCCTCGGTGCCGTGGTTGACCACGAGGCGGTAGCCGAACTCCTCGCTCAGCCGGATGGCGGTGGCGATGTCGTCGGCGCGGTGGGTGTGCTGGTCCCAGGCGAGCTCGCCGGCGAGGACGCGGGCGAGGGTCTCCTTGCC
>JALZDD010000892.1 GCA_030862715.1 Actinomycetota bacterium
GTCGGCGTCGACAACGGCTGGCCTCCAGACTCAAGGGATGATGAAACGGTCAGTGGCGATGGTCACAGTCCGGGGTGACCGCCGTCACCATTCGGCAACCAAAGGAGGTTGTGTAACTTGTGGTCACACGGACCGCGCCGCCACCTGACGCTGGCCGGGCAGGTGCTGCTGCTGCAGCTCTCGGTGCTGCTGCTCGTCGTCGTGGCGACCAGCATCGTCTCCCTGCGGCAGAGCGACGCCGACTTCCGTGACTCCCGCGAGGACCGGCTGCGCGCCGCCGCGGAGAGCCTGGCCGGGATCGCGGCGGTCCAGGACGGGCTGCTGACCAGCACTCCCGACCGCCAGGCGCTGGGCTTCTACCTGCAGACCCGCGCCGCGGACGCGGGCGCCGACACCGCCTACCTCACCGGGCTCGACGGCACCGTCCTGGTCGCCACCGATCCCACCCGGGTCGGCGAGACCCTCGACCTGGGCCGGCGCGAGACGACCAGGGCCTGGTCCGGCGACATCGACGATGCCGGCCGCCGCGCGATCGCCGCCCAGGTCCCGGTCTACGGCGGAGGTTCGACCGGTACGGACGCCGAGGCGCCGCGTCCGGTCGGCGTGGTCGTGGTGACCGAGGACTACCCGCCGCTGACCGAGCGCCTCGCCCGCACCTGGGCCGATGCCATCACCGTGCTGCTGGCCGGCCTCGCGCTCGGCGTGCTCGGGTCGTGGCTGCTGGCGCGGCTGATCAAGCGGCGTACGCGTGGGCTGGAGCCCCGCGACATCGCCGCGCTCGCCGACCACCGCGAGGGCCTGCTGCGCTCGATCCGCGAGGGAGTGCTGGCCGTCGGCGCCGACGGGCGGGTCAGCCTGATGAGCGACAGCGCCCGGGAGCTGCTCGGGCTGACCTCGGACCCGACCGGGCACCGGCTCGACGAGCTCGATCTGCCCGCCGAGACCCTCGCCCTGCTCAGCGGGCCCGAGGAGGTGCACGACGCGCCGCTCGTCGCCGGTGAGCGGGTGCTCGTGCTCAACCGCAACCGGGTCCACCATGACGGCCGCCCCGCCGGCACCGTCACCACACTGCGCGACCGCACCGAGCTGGTGGCGCTGCAGAGCGAGCTCAACGCCCGCGAGAGCGTCACCGAGACCCTGCGGGCGCAGACCCACGAGTTCAGCAACCAGCTGCACACCATCACCGGACTCCTCGAGCTGGAGGAGTACGCCGAGGTGGGCCAGTTCGTCACCGGGCTGACCGCGCGCCGAGCCGCGCTGAGCGACCACATCACCTCCCGGATCGACGACCCCGCGGTGGCCGCCCTGCTCATCGCCAAGGCCAGCCTGGCCGCAGAGCGGCGGGTGAGCATCGACCTGGAGACGTCGAGCGCGCTGCCGCGGCTCACCCCCGACGGCTCCGCCGACGTGGTCACCGTCCTCGGCAACCTGGTCGACAACGCCGTCGACGCGGCCGCACTCGTCGGGCCGATCGACGGTCGGGTCGGCGTACGCCTGACGGCCGAGGGCGAGACCGTGACCGTCCGCGTCTCCGACACCGGCGGCGGCGTGCCGGCCGAGCGCCTGCCCGAGATCTTCCGGCGCGGCTTCAGCACCAAGCCGCGCGACGCCAGCGGCCGCGGTGTCGGGCTCGCGCTGGTCCAGCTGGTGTGCCGTGCACGCGGCGGCGAGGTCGAGGTGGAGAATAGCGGGTCGGCGCTGCCGACCGCCTCGGGCTCCGCTTCGGCCGAGCGCCCCGGAGCGGTCTTCATCGCGACCCTGCCGGGCGCCGCGCCGCTCGCCCCACCCACCACCACTGCCCCCGAGGAGGCCCGATGACGTCCGCACCGGAGCTCACCGTGCTCGTGGTCGAGGACGACTTCATGGTGGCCTCGATCCACACCCGCTTCGTCGAGCGCGTCGAGGGGTTCCGGGTCGTCGGCGTGGCCGCCACCGGCTCCCAGGCGCTCGAGGAGACCGCCCGCCTCGCCCCCGACGTGCTGCTGCTCGACGTGCATCTTCCCGACTTCAGCGGCATCGAGCTGCTGCGCCGGCTGCGCGGACGGGGCGACGACGCCGACGTCATCGTCATCACCGCCGCCCGCGAGGCCGATACGGTGCGGGCCGCCGCGGCCGGTGGCGCCGCCCACTACGTGGTGAAGCCGTTCCCGTTCGAGGACCTGGCCGCCCGGCTCGATGACGTACGCCGCTCCCGCGAGGCGCTCGCCCGGATCGGGCAGCGGGCCGAGGGAGCCGGGGGTGCCGAGCACCGCGATGAGGTCCAGGCCGGCATCGACGAGGTCTTCAGCCACCAGGGCGCACGAGAAGCCCGCGAGCGGCTGCCGAAGGGGCTCAGCGCAGAGACCGCCCGGGCCGTTCTGGCCGCGCTGCAGACCGCCGGCGAGCTCAGCGCCAGCGAGTGCGCCGACGCGATCGGAGTCTCCCGGGTGAGCGCCCGCCGCTATCTCGAGCACTTCGCGAGCACGGGCCGCATCGGCGTACGTCTCAACTACGGCACGGCCGGGCGACCCGAGCGGCGCTACCGCGCGGATGACG
Source organism: Actinomycetota bacterium (assembly GCA_030862715.1). The sequence continues at coordinate 2,536 of JALZDD010000892.1, forward strand.
CCTGAGGCTGCCTCAGGCGGACTCGCGGATCACCAGCCTCGTCGGCAGCACGACGGAGGCCTCGACCTGCTCCCCCGCCACCAGACGGAGGATCTGCTCGGCGAGGCGGGTGCCGATCTCGTGGATCGGCTGGTGCACGGTCGTCAGCGGCGGGTCGGTGAACCGCGCGGCCTCGACGTCGTCGAACCCGATCACCGCCACGTCGTCGGGCACCCGGCGGCCGAGCCGGCGCAGCGTACGCAGGGCGCCGTCGGCCATCAGGTCGGAGGCCGCGAAGACGGCGTCGATGCCGGGATCGCGCTGCAGCAGCCGCTCCATCGCGTCGATCCCGGACTGGCGCATGAAGTCACCCTCCTCGACCAGCGGCACCGCCCCCGGGAGCGCTTCGAGACCGGCGAGATAGCCCGCCAGGCGCTCGCGCCCGGCGACCATGTCCTGTGGCCCGGAGATGGTCGCGATCCGGCGCCGGCCGAGACCGACGAGGTGGTTCATCGCCGCCTGCACGCCGCTGGCGTGCTCGACGTCGATGTACGGCACAGTCGCCTCGCTCAGCGGCCGCCCACTGGTGACGACCGGGACGCCCGCCGCCCGCAGCTCCTCGGGCAGCGTGTCGGCGCCGTGCATCGAGGCGAGCACGACGCCGTCGACGGTGCGGCCGTGCACGTAACGCAGGATCCGGTCGTGGCTCGACTGCGTAGACGCGAGCAGCAGCACCAGCTGCTTGTCCGCCTTCTCCAGCGCCTCCCCGACACCCCGGATCACGCCGGGGAAGAAGGCGTCGTCGGAGAAGACCCTGGTCGCGGACTCCGGCAGGATCAGGGCGATGGAGTCCGTACGCTGCGTCACCAGGCTCCGCGCCGCCGGGTTCGGCACATAGCCGAGGTCGGCGATGGCCCGGCGAATGCTCTCGGCCACGTCGGGGCGCACGGTCGTGGAGCCGTTGACGACGCGCGAGACCGTCGCTCGCGAGGCCCCGGCCGCCCGCGCCACCGTCTCCAGCGTCGGCCGGCCGGCCGGGGTCTCGTTCATGAGTGGAACCTATCTTCTCCGACCGTTCACCGGGAGAACGTGAACCAGTTCAGGTTGACGAAGTCGGCCGGCTGACCGCTGGTGAACCGCAGGAACACCGTGTGCGTGCCGGTCACACCGGTGATGCTGCCCGGGACCGTACGCCAGCTCTGCCAGCCTCCGGTGTTGGCCACCGAGAAGCTGCCGATCGGGGCGTTGTTCACGTTGTCGAGGCGTACCTCGACCAGGCCGCTGACCCCCGCCGACGCGCCGGAGGCGACCCGTGCCGAGAACGTACGGGCAGCGTTCGAGCCGAAGTTCACGCCGTCGTAGCGCAGCCAGTCGCCGTTCCCGAGATAGCCGACGTTCTGACCGCCACCGGTGTCGGTGGTCGTCTCGGTCTGGGTGCCGCTCTGGGCGTTGTAGGACTCGGCCTGGATGGTCGAGTAGGCGTCGCGGTTGCCCGGGGCGGGCGGGTCGGTCGGCTCGGTGGTGCCGCCACCCTTGGAGTAGACGGCGACGTAGTCGACCAGCATCGGCACGCCCGAGGCGGTCGCCGAGGTCGGGTTGCCGGGCCAGCCGCCGCCGATCGCGACGTTGAGGATGATGAAGAAGCCGTGGTTGGTCGCGTTGTTCCAGGTCGTCGCGTCGACCTGGTTCGAGCGGACCGTGTGGTAGAGCGTGTTGTCGACGTAGAACCGGATCTGCTGCGGGCTGGTGCTGCGGTCCCACTCCATCGCGTAGGTGTGGAACGACGACTGGCAGGTCGAGCCCGGGCAGCCCTGGA
>JALZDD010000894.1 GCA_030862715.1 Actinomycetota bacterium
GCAGGCGATCCAGGAGCGCGTCGCCCATCGCGACTGCAGTGGTCACCGAACCGGAGGTCTCGGGCAGCGTGTCGAAGGCCAGGCAGAGCGCCGACTCGGCGAGCATCTTCGCCGTCTCGGTGTAGCCAGGGTCGCCTCCGGAGACCTTGGTGTGGATCTTCCGGCCGCCGGACTCGGCGACGAAGTCGACGGTGAACCACGACTTCTCCCGGCGGCCCTCGGAGGGACCGGTGCCCTGCTTGACCCGCTCGCCGAGCTGGCCCGCAGCGGCGGCACCTGTAGAGCGAGAGCGAGGCCACCGGCACCGACCACGCCGCCCACGGCGTACCTCAGTGTCTTGGTCCCGGCGAAGTGCGAGTAGGTGAATGCGGGGCCGTAGGCCTCCAGCGCTCGCCCGGAGCGGGCGACGATGAACGGATCGATGGTCGGCAGCGGCAGCAGCCAGTAGCCCAGCTCGCTGTCGCGACCCAGACTGCGCCAAGAAAATGGGGCCAGCCCTGCCCGGGACGTACGCCCCTCCGGCCGCTTCTCGAGCGCCCGGCGCTCGCGCGCCGCCGCTGCCATCTCCCGGGGACGTGACATCTGCCCCAGCGCCGAGTGGAAGGTGCCACCGGAGAAGGTGGCGTTGGAGCGGACGACGCCCTTCATCGTCAGCGGCCCGGTGATCTCCCCGCCGGCGAGCTCGCGCACCGTGAAGAAGGCGCCGAGGTCGTGCGGGATGGAGTCGAACCCGCAGGCGTGCACGATCCGGGCGCCGTTGGCTCGGGCGGTGGCGTCGTACTTCACGAACATCCGGTCGACGAACTCGGGTTCTCCGGTCAGGTCGACGTAGTCGGTGCCGGCCTCGGCGCAGGCCTTGACCAGCGGCTCGCCGTATTCCAGGTAGGGCCCGACCGTGGTGATCACGACGCGAGCCCGGGCCGCCAGCGCGGCCAGCGACGAGGAATCGTGCACGTCGGCCTGGAGGAGCTCGACGTCGGCGGAGCCGAGCCCGTCACGCACGGCCTCAAGGCGCGATAGGGAGCGGCCGGCGAGCGCCCATCGCAGCCCATCGGGCGCGTGCTCGGCGAGATATCCGGCCACCAGACCGCCCGTGAATCCGGTCGCGCCGAACAGAACGATGTCGAGATCGCGAGGAGACGTCATAACCGCTACCTTTCCAGAAGCAACGAAATCCGAGACGGCACGGGTCTCTCAGTGATCAAATGTTGCATCAATAGGGATACTCTTGAGCGGTTTCTTTCGGTGAATCAGCATTTGAGTGAACGACCAGGCACCATCCCCAACCACGAGATGAGTGAGACGAGCCTGTGGGCGACGCGGTGATCAGCGTTCTGCTGGCCGACGGTCACGACGTTGTGCGTGTCGGCGTGCGTACGGTCCTGCTGCCCGAACCCGACATCGAGGTCGTCGGCGAGGCCCGCACCGCCGCCGAGGCACGGCCGCTGATCGCGACGCTCCGTCCTGACGTACTCATCCTCGACGCCCACCTGCCCGACGCCTCCGGGGTGGCGCTGTGCCGCGAGGCGCTCGCGATGAAGAGCGACATCCGCTGCATGATCCTGGCCACCGACGCCGACGACGAGGTGATGAGCCAGGCGATCATGGCCGGCGCGGCCGGTTACGTGCTCAAGCAGATCGAGGCGACGAGCCTGGTCTCCGGCGTACGCCTGGTGGCCAGCGGCCACACCCTCTTCGACCCCGAGGCGGCTGCCAAGGTGGTCCACAACGTCGAGGAGCGCCGCCGGATGCACGAGGTGGTCGCCGACCTGACCCCGCAGCAGCGCCGGATCCTGGTCCTGCTCGCCGAGGGCATCTCCAACCGGCAGATCGCCGACCGCCTCGTGCTGGCGGAGAAGACCGTGAAGAACCACATCACCGGCCTGCTCGCCAAGCTCGGCGTCAGCCATCGCACCCAGGCCGCCCTGATGGCGAGCCAGCTGCTCGAGGACGGCGTCGTGCCGCGGCCCGCTCCCCCGGCCGACGACGTGAGGCAGACGAAGGGCGCCGCGCCCAACGGCGGGCCGATGCCCCCGCACCCGCGCGGGCAGGCTCCGTCCCACACCCCTGGCCGATCGCGATAACCGTCGCCTCGATCCAGGTACCGTGGAAGGCATGTGCCGCAACATCCGCCCGCTCCACAACTTCGAGCCGCCCGCCACCAACGACGAGGTCACCGCTGCCGCCCTGCAGTTCGTACGCAAGGTGAGCGGCACGACCAAGCCTTCTGCCGCCAACCAAGAGGTCTTCGACCAGGCTGTCGCCGAGATCGCCCACATCACCCGGCATCTCCTCGACGATCTGGTCACCAACGCCCCCAAGAAGAACCGTGAGGTCGAGGCCGCGAAGCGCAAGGCTCGCGCCGAGGGCAGGTACGCCTCGTGACCCTGGGGTCGCAAGCCGAAAGTCCGTGCCGCGAGGCGTGCGATGCGTGCGTGCATCGCAAGGCGGCATCGCGACGGCATACCGGGCGTCTTCCGAGCGGTGCCAACGCAGCGAAGTGCGTGCGCAGCGTGCGGCTCGCGGTGCGGAATTGAGGCGCGCGACCCCGGCCCCGGAGGCGAGCAACACCGATTCGTACACCGCGGCGCTGGCCCTCCTCCAGGACCGGCGCCTCGTGGTGCTGACCGGGGCCGGCGTCTCGACCGACTCGGGCATCCCCGACTACCGCAGCCCGGGCAGCCCGTCACGGCAGCCGATGACGTACCAGCAGTTCATCTCGGGCCCGCAGGAGCGGCAGCGCTACTGGGCGCGCAGCCACCTCGGCTGGCGGCGGATGGGCAGCGCGGTGCCGAACGCCGGCCATCGCGCCCTGGCCGCGATCGACCCCGAGCTGCTGATCACCCAGAACGTCGACGGTCTGCACGAGCAGGCGGCACCCGAGCTCGCCAGCAATGGCCGGATCGTGACGTTGCACGGCCGGGTGGCCGATGTGATCTGCCTGTCCTGCCGCACGCTGAGCCCGCGCCGCGACCTGCAGGAGCGGATGGAGGCGCTCAACGCCGGATGGGCCGAAGCGCACGCGGATGTGGAGACCCGGCCGGACGGTGACGTCGCGCTCGAGGAGACGCAGGACTTCGTCGTGCCCGACTGCGAGATCTGCGGTGGCATCCTCAAACCGGACGTCGTCTTCTTCGGCGAGAACGTGCCCAAGGACCGGGTCGCCCGGTGCATGGCGGCGGTCGACGCGCTAGCCGGGCCGGAAAGCCTCGAGCTCCGCGATGAGCGGCACGAGGGGAAGGGCGTGCTGCTCGTCGCGGGCTCGAGTCTGGCGGTGATGAGTGGCTATCGGTTCGTGCGCCGCGCAGCGAAGGCCGGGATCCCGGTCGTCATCGTCAACCGTGGCACCACCAGGGGTGACGGGGAGGCTGCGTACAAGCTGGAGGTCGGAACCAGCGAGTTCCTCACCACCCTGGCGTCACGCAGAACGTGACTGGATCGGCAGGTCAGCCATGCGGCCGGCGGCCTCGTCGACGGAGAGTCTCGCGCCGATGAAGAAGTGGTAGACCGGGCCTTCGTCGATCAGCAGCACCTTGGCGCTGTGGTAGTCGCCACCGAGGTCGGTGAGCACGATCTCCTCGCCGCGCTCGAGGTGACGGGTCAGGCCGGTGTCGGTGTGGTGGACGGCGACTGGGCGGAACGTCTCATCCAGCTCGCGACCGCGAGCGGGCAGATGAACGACCTCCATAGAGCTCTCCCCTCCGGAGACCCCCGCAAGTCTCGACATGACAACTGCTGAAGGTCTCGCTCCAGCAGGCCTTGCACGTCAAACATAAGCATCTATGACGTAATCGGTCCAGAGTCATGTGCCAGAATCTGCCGACGTCGAGAGAATTTCACCCACAGTTGCAAAAGTGGGCGCGAAGTGGGCGCAGCGTTGCCACACCGAAGCCGACTCGTGGAGCCGACCGGCGATGCGATGTATCGAGCTCGTCGAGATGAATCTGCGGGTCAGAGCGCCTTCACGAAGATATGGTCCGCGGCCTCGGGGATGATCTCCGCGGTCTCCCCACCGGAGCCGAGCAGGACACCGTCGGGGGTCGCCTTGATGGCGACGGTCTGGTCCGGGGTCGCGCCGACCCGGCGCAGGGCGCTCATCAGGGACTCGTCCTTCTGCATCTCCTCGGAGATGCGCCGCACCAGGACGGTGGCGCGGTCGGAGCCCGCCGCGGCCGTGAGCGACTGGACGCCGGCCATGAAGTCCTCGTCGGCCGGCTTGCCGCCGAGCTCGTCGAGACCTGGGATCGGGTTGCCGTAGGGCGACTCGGTCGGGTCGCCGAGCAGGTCGAGCAGTCGCTTCTCAACAGTGTCCGACATGACGTGCTCCCAGCGGCACGCCTCCTCGTGGACGAGCTCCCAGTCGAGGCCGATGACGTCGGTGAGCAGCCGCTCGGCGAGGCGGTGCTTGCGCATCACCCGGGTGGCCAGGCGAAGGCCCTCGTCGGTGAGCTGCAGGTGGCGGTCACCCTCGACGGTGAGCAGACCGTCGCGCTCCATCCGGGCGACGGTCTGGGAGACCGTGGGGCCGGACTGGTGGAGGCGCTCGGCGATGCGGGCGCGCAGCGGAACGATTCCCTCTTCGACCAGCTCGTAGATGGTGCGGAGGTACATCTCGGTGGTGTCGATGAGATCGCTCACGGGCTAATCCTACATCCTTGAATCAGTCAGAAAAACCGAACCCAGCAGGGTGTGTCCCGAGCGACGTCGGCCTGCAGGAGAGATCACGTCGTGATCCCCTAGGAGCCCTGGCGTTCTAGGGCCTCGTTGTATCTGGACAGCATAGCGCTGAGCCGGTCGATCTCGTCGGGACTCCAGTCGGCCAGCCGGTCGTTGAAACGTACGCGACGCTCCTGTGCCACCCGGTCGAGCCCGTCCCGCGCCTCGGCGGTCACCGAGACCAGGCTGGCCCGCCCGTCCTCGGGATCGGGATGGCGCTCGAGCAGGCCCAGGTCGATCATGGCCTGCACCATCCGGCTGACGGCTCCCTTGTCGATCCCGAGTCCGTCGACCAGCGCGGAGGCGCGTACGGGGCCACGCTCGGCGATCCAGGTCAGCATCATGTAGCCGCCGGGCGGCAGATCCGGGTGGAGCATCCGGCCGCGTGCCTTCATCGCCCGCTTGGCCCGCCACACGAGCACACCGACCTCTGACTCGAGCCGGCTGAGCGACTCGGCGCGAGGGCCGTCCTCGATCTGCTCGCCCTGGGCGGCGTCGTCCATCGCTGTCATCCCTGTCATCTCCGGCCCGCTCCCCCCGCCTCGAGCTCCGCAGCGACCTCAGGAGCGATCTCATCGTCGGCGAGGTCCTCGATCGTAGTCTTGAGCGGAACCTCCTTGATACCCAGGATCGCCACCAGCGCGATGACCGCGCACGGGATGGCCACCAGGAAGAGATCGGCGGTGGCGACAGCGAAGGCGTGCTCGTAGAGAGCCTGCACCGCGCTCGGCATGCTCGCCGGGTCGGCGAGCCCGCCGCCTTGCAGGCTCTGGAGCTCCTCTGGGGTGACCTTCCCGCTCGCCACCAGCTCGGGGACGCCGTCGGTGATGACGTCCTCGACACGGTGGGAGAGCACGGCACCGAGCGCGGCGATGCCCATCGAGCCGCCCATCGACCGGAAGAAGGCGACGACCGAGGAGCCCGCGCCCATGTCCTTGTTATCGAGGTTGTTCTGCACCGCGAGCACGAGGTTCTGGTTGGTGGCACCGACACCGAGGCCGACGACGGCCATGAAGGCGCCGACCAGGGCCAGGTTGGTGTGCTCGTCGATCGTGCTGAGCAGGTAGAGCCCGATCGGCAGCATGATGCCGCCGAAGATCAGGTAGCGCTTCCAGCGTCCGGTGGAGCTGATCAGGCGCCCGGTGACCATTCCCGCGCCGGAGAGCCCGAGCACCATGCAGATCGACATCAGGCCGGCATGGGTCGGCGTCATCCCGCGAGCGGTCTGGAAGTACTGCTGCAGGTAGACCGTCGCACCGAACATCCCGGCACCGACGAAGAACGAGGCGAGGGTGGAGAGAACCATCGTGCGGTCGCGGAAGAGGCGCAGCGGGATGATCGGCTCCTTGGCGAACCTGCCCTCGACCAGGATCGCGAGGGCCAGCACGACGACGCTGCCGGCGACCAGGGCGTACGACATCAGCGAGGTCCACGCGAAGGAGTCGCCGCCCAGTGTGACCCAGATCAGCAGTGTGGAGACGCCGGCGACCAGCAGGAACGCACCGAGGTAGTCGATGCTGACCTCGCGGCGTACATGCGGGAGGTGCAGGGTCTTCTGGAGCAGGATGAAGGCGACCACCGCGAACGGCACACCGACGTAGAAGACGCCGGGCCAGCCCAGCGGGGAGTCCACGATCACGCCGCCGATGAGCGGGCCGATGACCGTGGCGAGCGCGAAGACGGCACCGATGTAGCCGGAGTAGCGGCCGCGCTCACGCGGGGAGACGATCATCGCGATGATCACCTGGATCAGCGCGACGATGCCGCCCATGCCGAGGCCTGCGATGACGCGGCCGGTGATGATCACCGGCATCGAGGGAGCCAGGCCACAGATCGCCGAGCCGACGATGAACAGGCCGAGCGCCGCCTGGACCAGGATCTTCTTGTTGTAGAGGTCGGCGAGCTTGCCCCAGATCGGCGTCGTCGCGGTCATCGCCAGCATGCTCGAGACGACGATCCAGGTGTAGCCGCCCTGGGTGCCGTCGAGGTCGGTGACGATCCGCGGCAGGGCGTTGGCGACCGACGTGCTGGACAGCATGGCGACGAAGAGCGCCATCAGCAGGCCCGAGAGGACCTCCATGATCTGGCGGTGGGTCATCTGCGGCGCCGCGATGGCCCGCGAAGACTGCTGGGACTCTGACAAGTGTGGACTCGGCTCTCACGCGAATTGGTTGAACATCGACAACCAATGTACGTCGGATTAGTTGCTAAACGCAACTTGTCGTCGGTCTCGAAAACGGGGCGACCCGCAGGCGGGCCTGGTGGCCAACCCGGTGGATGAGTCCGGTACGCCTGCGGGTCGGGTGGCTGCTAGTGAATTGCCAGCCCCCATCCATAGTTGGGGAAGCTGCTAGCGAGCAGCCACCTCACGCATCCAATCGTTCTTCATCTGATCGGATCACCTCCTTTCCCGTGTGGCTCAACGGTAGGCGCCGGGCCATCGCGGGATCAAAGGGTTTATTTGTCAGGCCGGCTCCTCGACTAGAGCGTGGCTGAACTGCGACTGATAGAGCTCGGCGTACGCGCCCTTGGCCTCGAGCAACTCAAGGTGAGTGCCCTGCTCGACGATCGCGCCGTCTCGCATGACCAGGATCAGGTCGGCGTCGCGGATCGTGGAGAGCCGGTGGGCGATCACGAAGGACGTACGGTCCGAGCGCAGCGCCGCCATGGCGTGCTGCAGGAGCAGCTCGGTCCGGGTGTCGACCGAGGAGGTCGCCTCGTCGAGGATCAGCAGCGACGGCTCGGCGAGGAAGGCCCTCGCGATGGTGATCAGCTGCCGCTCGCCCGCCGAGAGGTTGCCGCCCTCGTCGGTGATCAGGGTGTCGTAGCCGTCCGGCAGCGAGTGCACGAACCTGTCGACGTACGTCGCCCGGGCCGCCTCGAGGAGCTCCTCCTCGGTCGCGTCCGGCCGGCCGTAGCGGATGTTGTCGCGGATCGTGCCTTCGAAGAGCCAGGTGTCCTGGAGCACCATGCCGGTGCGTTCGCGCAGGTCGGAACGGGGAACCGAGGCGATGTCGACGCCGTCGAGGGTGATCTGGCCGGCGTCGAGCTCGTAGAACCTCATGATCAGGTTGACCAGGGTGGTCTTGCCGGCGCCGGTGGGGCCGACGATCGCGACGGTCTGCCCGGGGCGGGCCACCAGGGACAGGTCCTCGATGAGCGGCCTGTCCTTGTCGTAGGAGAAGCTCACGTGCTCGAACCGGACCTCGCCGGCTCCGGCGCCGTTGCGGGGAGTGCCGACGTCGGCCGACTGCTCCTCGGCGTCGAGCAGCTCGAAGACCCGCTCGGCTGAGGCGACGCCCGACTGGAGCAGGTTCATCATCGAGGCGAGGGTGGTGATGGGCTGGGTGAACTGGCGCGAGTACTGGATGAAGGCCTGGAGCTCACCCAGGCTCAGGGCACCGCTGGCGACCCGGAGGGACCCGACCACGCAGACCACCACGAACATCAGGTTGCCGACGAACATCATCAGCGGCATCAGGATCCCGCTGATGAACTGTGCCTTGAAGGACGCGGCGAAGAGCTTGTCGT
>JALZDD010000912.1 GCA_030862715.1 Actinomycetota bacterium
GCACGCAGCACCAGCCCAGTGTCGATCGTCTCGGTTTCACCGGTCGGCTCGGCAACGAGCGCTCCCGCCTGGTCGCGGACGATGCGGTTGCGGGCCAGCTCGAGGCCCTCGACGTGGTCGGCGCCGAGGATGTCGACCGGCGTGCTGAGGAATCGCAGGACGATCCGTTTCGTGCCGGGGCGTGGGGCGGCGGCGAGCTCGCCGAGCACCCGGCCTTTCAAACGGGCGGTGAACGTGGCGGGCTCGTCGCTGGGCGGCATGCCGCGCGGATCGACGACGACCTCGATGCCGTCCAGATCGCCGAGCGCGAGCAGCTCGGGCGTGGTGCAGGCGGCCTGAGCGGGACCGCGGCGGCCGACCACGACGACTTCTTCGATGTTGCTGACAGCCAGCGCAGCGAGCGCATGGTCGGCGATGTCGGTGCGCGCCAGCGAGTCTGCGTCCAGGAGAAGGACGCGGGTCACGTCGAGCGCGACATTGCCGTTGCCGATGACGACAGCGCGCTTGTGGTTGAGGTCGAAGGTGTGGCTGGCGTAGTCGGGGTGGCCGTTGTACCAGGCGACGAAGTCGGTGGCCGGGTGGCTACCGGGCAGGTCCTCACCCGGGATGTCGAGTCTGCGGTCGTCGGCGGCGCCGACCGCGTAGACGACGGCGTGGTGGTATTCGAGGAGCTCGGCGTGGTCGAGGTGCCTACCGATCTCGACGTTGAGATAGGTGTGGAAGCTAGGGTGCGCGGCGGTCCAGCGAAACAGGTCGGTGACCTGCTTGGTGTGTGGGTGATCGGGGGCGACTCCGGCGCGCACCAGCCCGAACGGTGTCGGCAGTCGATCGAACATCGACACCTCGACTGGCGCGCCCGAGGTCTTCAGGAGGTGTGCGGCGGCGTAGAAGCCGCTGGGTCCGGAGCCGACGATGGCGACGCGCAGCGGCTCGGCAGTCGAAGAGACGGGCTTGGGTTCGACGCGCCACGCTGTCGGTGAAGCCGGGGTCGGGTTCGCGCGGTAGTAGCCGGCGTTGATCTCGATGTAGCGGGTGAGTGGGTCAGGGAGTTCGTCGGCGGGGTGGGCGGCGTCGACGGGGCAGGCCTCGAGACAGGCGCCGCAGTCGATGCAGGCGCCCGGGTCGATGTAGAGCATCTCGGTCGTCGCGTAACCGGCCTCGCCCGGTGTCGGATGGATGGCGTCGACGGGGCAGACCTCGGCGCAGGTCGCGTCGTTGCAGCAGTTCTGCGTGATCACGTACGTCATGCCCGGCCCGCCGGTCCGATCGCCACGGGAATGCCGTTGAAGTACGCGTTGCCCGACGGTCGGTCGATCTCGTCAGCGTCGTTGGGGGTCAGCGCGTTGTAACTGACGCCGCCGGCGGCGACCGCGACGCGCCAGCCGCCGTCGTGACCCCAGCCTTGGGTCAGCCCGACCGCTCCGGGCGTGATGTCATCGCTGACGACGACTGGCACGGCGAGCTGTCCCCAGGGCGAAGTGATCGTTATCGCGTCGCGGTCGTGCACACCGGCGGCGGCGGCGTCGTCGGGAGAGATCTCGGCGTGGCAGCGCCGGTCGCCGGCCATCAGATTGGGCACGTTGTGCAGCCACGAGTTGTGCGAGCGCAGTTCGCGGATTGTGAACAGGCGTAGCGGGTAGCGTGGGTCGGTCTGTGGTGCGGCGATCGCCCGGTCGACCTCGGCGAGCAGCTCGGGCTGGGCGAGTTGGACGCGGCGGTCGGCGGTGTGCAGTTTGCGTTCGAGCACGCCGACCTGGCAGGCGTCGGCGAGCTTGACCGCCCCCGGTGTCTTGAGCAGCTTGCGGCGGCTCAGCCCGCGGCGGCGCAGGCCGAACATGTCGCCGTGCGGGCCGGTGCGCAGCAGCAGGTCCATCAAGTGCCTGGGCTGCGGCCGGATGCCGAGCTTGCCGAGCAGTTGCGCGCCGGGCGCCCCCGAGGGGACGAGCCCGATGCGGCGCGCGATCTGGTCGAGGATCCACGAGTCGTCGCGGGCCTCGCCGCGCGGCGCGACCACCGGGGGGACCCACTGCGCGTTGGGGACCGTGGACTGGGCCTGGGTGTAGATCGGCATCTGCTCGCGTTCCAGCCACAGCGTCGGCGGCAGGATCCAGTGCGCGTGGCGCGTCGTCTCGGTCACATACGGGTCCAGCGAGACCATCAGGTCGAGCTGGTCCAGCGCGGCGGCGGTCTGGGCGCTGGCCGGGCCGCTGGTGACGATGTTGCTCGACAGTCCGATCAGCGCCCGCAGCTTGCCCTCCCCCGGCGTGGTGATCTCCTTGGCCAGGCACGCGATCGGTGCCGTGCCGTTGATCTCGGGCACGCCTTCCACCCGGGTTCGCCAGCGCCCGCGCCCGCTGATGCCGAGCTTTGCGGCGAAGCCCTCGAGGTCGACCATCGGGTCTCCGAACACCATGCCGCCGCGGCGATCGAGGTTCCCGGTCACGACGGCGAGCGAGTCGAGCAGGAACTTCGTCAGCGTCGAGTACTTGCCCAGCGAGGCGCCGCAGCGCCCGTGGACGCACGCGCTCGGAGCCGCGGCGAGTGCCCGCGCGAGCTGCGTGATCGTCTCAGCGGCGATGCCGGTCTCGCCGGCCGCCCGCTCGAGATCGAAGCGCTCGGCCAGCTTGCGCAGATTCTCGATTCCTGCCGTCTGCTGGCCGACGGCGTCCCAATCGATCAGGTCCTCGTCGAAGAGGACGCGCAGCATGCCGCCCAGCAGCCATGGGTCGGCGCCCGGCAGGATCGGCACGTGCTCGAACGAGCGCGCCGTCTCGGTGCGTCGCGGGTCGACGACGATCACGCGGCCGCCGCGTGCGGTGATGTCGAGCAGGACTTCACGGATCCGGCCGGTGCTCACCAGGCTGCCGTGCGAGACGACGGGGTTGGCGCCGACGATCAGCGCGAAGTCGGTCGCGGCGAAGTCCGGCAGCGGATTGACCGTGAGGTCGCCGTACATCATGTCCGCCGCGACCCAGTAGTTGTTGAC
>JALZDD010000914.1 GCA_030862715.1 Actinomycetota bacterium
CATGTAGAGGACCGAGTTGGTCAGGGCGTAGACGAGCTGGTCGTCATCGAGCATCCGCTCGAAGTTGGCGAGCCCGACGAACTCTCCTCCGCCGAGCGGCTTCTTGTTCGTGAAGGCCATGTAGACCGTGTTCAACGCCGGATAGAGGTTGAACACGCACAGCCACAGGGTCGCGGGCGCGACGAGCAACCAGGGCGTGAACCACTTGTGTTCACGCACCCGGTTGGTCATCCCGGTGGAGCCGGGCACTGAGGAGCTCGTCACTGCGCCAGCAGCTTGTTGCACTCCTCGACGGCCTTGTCGAGGGCTTCCTGTGCCGTCGCGTCACCGCTGATGGCGAGGCCGATCTGCTGGTCGATGATGGTCGACATCGCCGGCGAGACCTTCGGGTTGTTCGGGATCGCGGTGGTCAGGGTCTGCAGGCCGGTGACCTTGGCCTTGGCGGCGACCGAGCCGTCGTCCTCGGTGAAGTAGGGGTCCTCCTGCGAGGCGACGGTGCTCGGGTAGACACCCGGGGCCAGCTTGGCGAACTCGCGCTGGTTGTCGGGGTTGGTCACGAACTGGGCCAGCGCGTTCGCGGCGGCGAGGTTCTTGCTGTTGGCGTTGACCGAGAGGCCCTGGACGTAGAGCGGACCGTCGCCGAAGGCCGACGAGATCTCGGTGCCCTTCGCGAGCGCCGGGTTGGCCTCCTCGAGACCGGAGATGTTGGAGCTGCCGGTCGTCCAGGCGGCCTTCTCCTGGTTGTAGAGCTCCGCGTTGCCCTGGAAGGTGTCGGTGAGGATGTCCTTCGGCAGCAGCCCGTCCGCATAGGCGTCGGCGTACTTCTGGACGAGCTCGACGGCCTCGGGGGTGTTGAAGGTGAGCTCGGTGCCTTCGTCGTTGAAGATCGGTACGTCCGCCTGCTGCAGGTCGTTGAGCCCGGGCTTGCGGGTCATCAGGTAGACCTTGCCGCCGGACTTCTCCTTGAGCGTCCTGGCCTGCTCGATCAGGGAGTCGAGGTCGGTGGGCAGGCTGGCCGGGTCGAGCCCGTTCTTGGCGAGCATGTCCTTGTTCCAGTAGTTCACATCGGTGCCGAGGTACCACGGGTAGCCGTAGGTGCCGTCGAGGCCGTCGTACTGGTAGCCCTGCAGGCCGCCCTCGACGAACGTCCCCTCCAGGTCGACGTCCGTCTGCTCGAGGTCGAGGAGCTGGTCCTGCTGGGCGAGCGGAAGAGCGAAGTCCGGCGGCAGGTTGGTGACGTCGGGAAGGTCGCCGGAGGATGCCTGGGTGAGCACCTTCTGGTCGTAGCCGTCGCCGGGCTGATCGAGCCAGGTGACCTCGACGCCCGGGTTCTCCTTCTCGAAGTCGGCGATCACGCCTTCGACGTAGTCGGTGAACTTGGGCTTCAGCGCCCAGGTCTGGATCGAGACCTTGCCCTCGATCTTGCCCTCGAGGTCACCGGCGGACGGCTCGTCACCGGCCCCGCAACCCGTCATCGCAGTGATGCCCATGGCCAACCCAGCGGCGACCCCCACCAACCGGCGTACGCTCATTTCTGGCTCCTTGCTGAAAGCTCTTGATAAAGCGGTTAAGTTCGGGCCGTACTATTCACCGAACGAGGTGTGCCGTCAAGGCATCCATGTGAGGGGCGCCACAATCGCCCCCGGCCTCGTCCCAGGAAGGACATGTCGATGGCACGACCCACGATCGCGGACATCGCCGAGCGCGCCGGCGTCTCCAAGGGCGCCGTCTCGTTCGCGCTCAACGGACGGCCGGGGGTCAGCGAGGAGACGCGGCGGCGCATCCTCGCGGTCGCCGACGAGATGAACTGGCGCCCCCACCGCGCGGCCAGGTCCCTGGGCAACTCGCGCGCCGGAGCGGTCGGCCTGATCCTGTCCCGCCCCGCACGTACGCTCGGGCTCGAGCCGTTCTTCGGCCAGATCGTCTCCGGCCTGCAGGCCGGCCTGGCCGAGGACGGCACGGCGCTGCAGCTGCTCGTGGTCGAGGATCCCGAGGCCGAGATGGCCGCCTACCGCAACTGGACCGCCGAGCAGCGGGTCGACGGCTTCGTTCTGCTCGACCCGCTCATCGACGATCCCCGGTTCGCGGCGCTCGAGGCGCTCGAGGTCCCGGTGATGGTGCTCGGTGGGCCGCTTGAAGACACATCGCTGAGCTTCACCTGGGCCGACGACAGCGAGGCCATGCACGAGGCGGTCGACTACCTCGCCGCGCTCGGCCACCGCCACGTCGTCCACGTCGCCGGCATGCCGCAGTTCCTGCACACCAAGCGCCGGATGGACGTGCTCACCGAGGCCAAGGAGCGCCACGAGCTCGCCGAGGTGGTCTCGATCCCGACCGACTACAGCGACTCCGAGGGGGCGGTCATCACCCGCCGGGTGCTGTCGCGGCGCGAGCGGCCGACCGCGATCGTCTACGACAGCGACGTGATGGCCGTGGCCGGCCTGGGCGTCGCCCTGGAGATGGGGGTGCGGGTGCCGCAGGAC
>JALZDD010001001.1 GCA_030862715.1 Actinomycetota bacterium
ATACTGACCTCGGCCCTGCGGGCGCGAAGATCCTCATGAAGGCCTACAAAGACGCTGCCGCGACGGGGACCTGGCCGGACAAGGTGCTGTACGCCGCGTAACACCCGAAACCGAGTCGCGGGAGGGCTGACCCGCGTGTGAGGATCGGGGCGTGAGTGACCTGAAGACCTTTATCGCCGGGCTGCCCAAGGCCGAGCTCCATGTCCACCACGTCGGGTCGGCTTCGCCGCGGATCGTCGCGGAGCTGGCTGCGCGGCATCCGGGGACGGTGCCGGCGGATATCGAGCTGCTGCGGGAGTACTTCACGTTCAGCGACTTCGCGCACTTCATCGAGGTCTACCTCTCTGTCGTCGACTTGGTCCGTACGCCGGAGGACATCCGCTATCTGACCTACGAGATCGCGCGCGACCTGGCGCAGACCCAGCAGGTCCGTTACGCCGAGCTGACGTGCACCCCCTACACCTCCGTACGCCCGGATCTGGCCGCGCGAGCGCCCGGGACCGGGCACACCGGGATGGCGATCGAGGCCTACACCGAGGCGCTCGAGGACGCCCGGGTGGGCGCCGAACGTGACTTCGGGATCATCCTGCGCTGGATCTACGACATCCCGGGTGAGTCCGGGATTCCGGCGGCCGATGCGACCTTGGCGTACGCCGTCGACCACGGCCCCGAGGCGCTCGTCGGGTTCGGCCTCGGTGGGCCCGAGGTGGGGGTTCCGCGGCCGCAGTTCGAGAGACACTTCGACGCGGCCCGTGCCGCGGGGCTCCGCTCCCTGCCGCACGCCGGCGAGACCACCGGGCCGCAGACGATCTGGGACGCCCTGACGGTGCTGAAGGCCGAGCGGATCGGCCACGGCACCTCGGCGGCCCAGGATCCGGCTCTGCTCGCCCACCTCGCTGAGCACCGGATCCCGCTCGAGGTCTGCCCCTCGTCCAACGTCGCCACCGGTGCCGTCGCGACGCTCGAGGAGCACCCGCTGAAGACGTTCGTCGATGCCGGAGTGCCGGTCACGATCAACTCCGACGACCCGCCGATGTTCGCGACCACGCTCAACCAGGAGTACGAGATCGCGACCGAGCTCCTCAGCCTCGACACCGCCGGCATCGCCGACCTCGCCCGTGCCGCGGTCGACGTCTCCTACGCACCCGACGACCTCAAGGCACGGCTGCGCGCCGAGATCGACGCGTACGCCGCCGAACGGCCCGTATAACGCTTGACGCCTTCTCCCGATGGCGATCTGCTGGTCGCCATGGAGCAGATGCTGGCCGTCAACGGGATCGAGCTGTGCACGGAGACGTTCGGTTCTCCGACCGACCCGCCGATCCTGCTGATCGGCGGGAAGTGCGCATCGATGGACTACTGGGAGGACGACTTCTGCTCGAGGCTGGCAGCCGGCGGCAGGTACGTCATCCGCTACGACCACCGCGACACCGGCCGCTCGACGACCTGGCCGGCAGGGAAGCCCGGCTACACCTGGCGTGACATGGTCGCCGACGTACCCGGTCTTCTCGATGCCCTCGGCCTCGAGAAGGCTCACCTCTTCGGAATCTCGATGGGCGGGGCGCTCGCCGAGTGTGCCGCGGTGCTCTACCCCGAGCGGGTCGCCACCGTGGTGCTCAACCAGACCACGTCTGCGTTCGAGGGTGTCGAGCTTCCGCCGATCGGCGAGGCGATGGCGGAGTTCTTCGCGGAGGCGGCCAACCGGCCGATGCCCGACATGGACGACCACGACGCGTTGGTCACCATGCTCATCGAGGACCAGCGGGCCTTCATCCCTCGGCGTTTCGACGAGCAGCGGATGCGTGCCGTGTGCGAGAAGGTCGTGAAGCGTACGCCGGACATGCGGCCGAGCTTCGAGAACCACGACGCCGCGCCCGAAGGCGAGCGCATCGACGGCTCGCTCGCCGACATCACCGCTCCCACCTTGGTCATCCACGGCACCGCCGACCCGCTGATGCCGATCGGCCACGGTGAGGTCTTGGCTCGCGAGATCCCCGATGCCAACCTGCTGACCCTCGAGGACGTCGGCCACGAGCCGCCGCCTCCCTACACCTGGGACACGGCCATCCCAGCGATCCTCGATCACACGGCCTAGACCTGCTCGATCTTCCCGAGCACGTCCCCGATCGCGACCGTCCCACCCACGTCGGTGCCGCGGGAGAGCACGCCCGCACGGTGTGCGGCGACGCGGGTCTCCATCTTCATGGCGTCGATGACCGCGACGTCCTGGCCCTCGGTGACCTGCTCGCCGTCGGGGACGAGCCAGTCGACGAGTACGCCTGGGACGGTGGCCTCGAGCACGGCGGGGTCGGTGACGGCCGCCGGTCCGGCATCGGCCGCCACCGTCCCGCCGGCGGCGAGCCCCCGCAATAGGTCATCGGGCAGCCCGAGCATCACCCGCCGACCGTCGATCTCGATCGGCACCCGCCGAAGCGGCTGCACGGGTGCCGGCTCGGGTCGCCGCTGCGCCTCCAGGCGAGGCATCAGCGTGGTCTCGATCCACTGCGTGTGGACCGCGAACCCGGCGGTCGAGAAGGCCGGGTCGTCGAGCAGGACGCGAGCGAAGGGTACGACGGTCGCGACCCCCTCGACGCTGAGCTCGCGGAGCGCGCGGCGGGCACGTACGACGGCGGTGTCCCGGTCCGGCGCGTGCACGATCAGCTTGGCGATCAGCGAGTCGAAGGCGCTCTGCACCGTGTCGCCCGCCTCGATCCCGGCGTCCCAGCGCACGCCGGGCCCCGCGGGAACCCGCAGGCCCGTCACGACGCCGGGGCTCGGCAGGAAGCCGCGGCCCGGGTCCTCGGCGTTGATCCGCAGCTCGATCGCGTGGCCCGTCGGCGCCGGCGTCTCCGAGAAGGAGAGCCCCTCGCCCCCGGCGATGCGAAGCTGCTCCGCGACGAGGTCGACCCCGGTCACCGCCTCGGTGATCGGGTGCTCGACCTGCAGGCGGGTGTTCACCTCGAGGAACGAGATCACCCCGTCCTCGCCCATCAGGAACTCGACGGTCCCGGCCCCGCGGTAGGAGACCGCCGCGCAGATGTCGCGTGCGGCGTCGTGGATGCGGCGGCGTTGCTCGTCCGTCAGCCCCGGCGCGGGCGCCTCCTCGACGAGCTTCTGGTTGCGGCGCTGCAGCGAGCAGTCCCGGTCGCCGACGACCACGACGTGCCCAGTTCCGTCGCCGAGCACCTGCGCCTCGATGTGCCGCGGGCGCTCCAGGAACCGCTCGACGAAGCACTCCCCGCGACCGAACGCGGCCAGCGCCTCGCGCGAGGCGGAGTCGAAGGCGTCGGCGACGTCGTCGAGCTCGCGGGCGACCTTCAGCCCGCGGCCACCGCCTCCGAAGGCGGCCTTGATGGCGATGGGGAGTCCGTGCTCGCGCGCGAACGCGACCGCTTCGTCGGCCGACGCCAGCGGCCGGTCGGTGCCCGCCACCAGGGGTGCGCCGACGCTCTGTGCGATCCGGCGCGCGGTGATCTTGTCGCCGAGGCTGTCGATGCTGTCGGGACTCGGTCCGATCCAGATCATGCCGGCGGCCTCGACGGCGCGCGCGAACTCGGCGCTCTCCGACAGGAACCCGTAGCCCGGATGCACCGCGTCGGCGCCGGAGGCCTGCGCGGCAGCCATGAGCCACTCGATGCTGAGGTAGGACTCGGCGGCGGTGGACCCACCGAGCACGTACGCCTCGTCGGCAAGACGTACGTGCAGCGCATCGGCGTCCTGATCGGCGTAGACGGCGACCGACACGAGGCCGGCCTCGGCGACCGCCCGCACGACGCGGACGGCGATCTCTCCCCTGTTGGCGAT
>JALZDD010000932.1 GCA_030862715.1 Actinomycetota bacterium
GGTGGCCCTTCGGGCCACTTACCATCCTCAGATACGAGGCCGTTCGCTCACCGCGAAAGTAGCCGTTGACCTGCACAAATAGATGGTCAAACGGACGCGATGGGCGTAGAATCGGACCCATCACAACACACCTCTGAAGGGGAGGATGGCGATGAGTCTCGGACGCGACATCGACCACTGGGGCACCAACCCCGGCGATGCGATCGCCGCCGCCTTGACGGCCATCGAGACCGCCCTTCAAGAACTCCTCGCCACCGACCCCACCTACTGGCGCACCGAGCAGAAGAAGGATCTCCTCGAACGACTGGAGAAGCTCCAGGCCCAACAGGCCGCGCTCAAACTCCGGGTGCTCGCGGGTGCCGGCGATATCGCCGAAGAGACCGGTGCGAAGGATGTGTCGGGGTGGATGCGGACCGAGCTGCTCGTCGACAAGGGCGCGGCCCGCTCCCAGGTGAAGCTCGCGGCGGCGGTGACCAAATACGAGCTTGTTGCTGATGGTTTGGCTGAGGGTGTGGTGTCCCAGGACAAGGCCTGGGTGATCACCAAGGCCCTCGACCAGATCGAAGCCGACCCTGCTGCCAGTAGCGAGGACCTGGTCCTGGCCGAGAAGCTGCTCGTCGACTACGCCACCCACCTGACCGCGAACGAGTTGAAGATCGCCGGCCGCCGGATCCTGGCCGAGGTCGACCCCGAGCGATTCGAGGCCGCCGAAGCCAAGGCGCTGCAGCTGGAAGAGGAGCACGTCCAACGGCGTACCTTCTTCTCGTCTCGTGACAACGGTGACGGCACCATCGACATCCACGCCCGCGTCTCCCGCGCGATCGGGATGCGGCTCCGCACCCAGCTGGACTCGCTAGCCCAGCCCCGGAAGCTCTCGGCCGAGAACCGTGGCCGCAAAGCCCCCTACGACCGGCTGCTGGGCCAGGCCTTCGCCCGGGTGGTCGAGACCTACGACGTCGACCAACTCCCCAGGCACGGTGGCCACGGCACGACGGTGTTCATCACCATGAGCGTCGAAGACCTCCGCAACGACCTCGGCACCGCCGCCCTCGGCTTCGATGGTGAGCAGATCACGGCCGCCGAGGCCCGCCGGATGGCCTGCAACGCCGATCTGATCCCGGTCGTCCTCGGCACCGACTCTGAGATCCTCGACTTCGGGCGCACAGCGAGATTGGCGTATCCGGTCCAACACCGGGCGCTGCGGTTACGGGACAAGTGTTGCCAAGCCGAGGACTGCGACGCACCAGCAGCCTGGACCGAGGCCCACCACCTGAAACCCTGGTCCGAGGGCGGCCTCACCAATCTGGCGAACATGGTGCTGTTGTGCGCGAGTGATCATCGCCGGATTCATGACCCTAACTACGGGTATGAGCGGCTTCCGGATGGTCGGATCCGGTTCACTCGGCGCGCCCTGACCGGCTGATCCCCGGGGCCGGCACGCGGCCGCGCCTTTTATCGTCCGAGCGGCCCTGCGACACAGCTGTTCTGCGCCGTGGCCTCAATGCGGACCCGCCGCCGCTACGGCTGCTGGGCGTGCCTGCTCGTCGTCTGCGGGCGCAGTGTGTGAGTCCTGAGCCGTTGGATCGGCGGGTGCGCGCAGACCCGCCTGTTCAGCCCTCCGAGTCCGGTCGATGTTTGCGGGTCATCGGGCGTGGCGAGTAACTGGCCTGGCCGCCATGGCCATGCTTGTGAGTGGTTCACAAGGTCGGGCCCACTGATGTAGGCGCCCCGAGGCATCGCCCGCCGGACGCACGCCCGGCCTAGGGCCCCGAGCCCGTACGCAACTGAATCTGCGGCGGCCCCGGCCTACGAGAAACGATCAGCACGAAACCCAGGCTCAACGCACAACGTCAGGCGTCAGCAGATCCTGGTTGTCCTCAGCCCACTCACCCATCCGATCCTCACGGACGGCGCGCCATAGGTCGCGGTCGCGGGAGGGGTCCAGGCGTACGACTGACTGGTCGCCGACCATGCCGGTGCCGTCAGTGGGGACGGTGAGGTAGCTGATGTCGTCGGTGCGGAGGTTGCGGAGGGAGGCGGCGAGCTTGGCCATCTGGGTCGTCGACCAGTCGTCGTCGACGGAGGCGTGCTTCGAGAAGAGGGAAAGAAGATCGAGGACCTGGTCGGGGTTCTTGCGCAGCTCCTGCTCGAGGGTCTGCTTGAGCAGCGTGCGCAGGAAGGCCTGCTGGCGGGCGACGCGATCTAGGTCGCCGTCCTTGAGGCCGTAGCGCTGGCGTACGTAGAGGAGTGCCTCCTCGCCGTTCAGGTGGTGGCGGCCGGCTTCCCAGCGGACGTCGCGGGCGGAGTCGTAGACGGTCTTCGGGATGTCGATGTCGACGCCGCCGATCGCATCGGTGAGGGCCTTGAAGCCGTCCCAGTCGATGACGGTGAGGTGGTCGATGCGTACGTCGGTCATCTTCTCTACGGTCTCGACCGTCAGGTTGGGGCCACCGAAGGAGTAGGCCCAGTTGACCTTGCCCTTGCCATGTCCGGGGATGTCGACCCAGGAATCGCGCGGGATCGAGATCACCGAGGCGGAGTCGCGGTCGCCGTCGATGTGGACGAGCAGCATCGTGTCGGAGCGTGCCTGCCCCGGCTCCCAACCGGGCGCCTCGGCTCCGGTGGTGGGTGCATCCGAGCGGGTGTCGGTGCCGAGGACCAGGATGTTCATCGCGTCGGCGGCCGAGCCGGAGGAGGGCTTCGCGGGCCGGTCGGTCAGCCCGGTGAACGTGTCCGGCAGCCGCTGGATGTTCCCCTCCACCTTCGCCTGGAGCCACAGGAGCCCGGTCAGGGCCGCGGCGCAGAGCAGGAGAAGGCACACCAGCAGCCCGATCAGCGGCTTGCGGGCACGACGCCATCCGCGCGCGGGGGGCTCGTCTGCAGGCTCCGGCAGCGGCGGCACAGGCGGATGATCGAGGATGGCCACCCGAGTATGGGACCCGTGACTCCCTCCATATGAGGTCCAGATGCTCGCCATTCCTCAATTTGAGGCACCAGTCGGTAACGGCCGGTAACCAAAAATAGGTAGGCGATACGTGTGCCGGACTGAGTGAGTAAAGTCCCGTTGCCGTACGGCGCTGTTCATGTCGGACCTTCGGGTCCGCACGTGTTTCATGCCGCCTGGCTGCGTCTTGGGAGGGCGTGGCGCGAGGATGACCAGGGGAGAGCTGTGTCAATGTCAAGAGTCGGTCGTGACGAACGTGTCCGGCTGCACGAGGCTGCGTCCGCGCTGGCCGGGATCCGGGCGGCGACCACGCTGCTCAACTCACCAGGCGCGATCGGTGAGGACCGGCGGGCCGCGATGACGGCGATGGTGCAGAGCGAGCTGGAGCGGCTCGAGCGGATGGTCCGCCGCCAGCAGGACGCCGCGAGGCCGGGGATTTCGGAGCCACGGGCCGATGAGATGCAGGCCGGTGAGATGCGGGCCGAGGTGATCGACCTCGACTCCGTGGTGGCCACCATGGTGCTCGCTCACGAGGCCAAGGGCACCGACGTCGTGTGGCGCCCCAGCCGGTCGTTGGGCCGGATGCTGGCGCTGGGCGACTCCGACCAGCTGACCGAGGCGCTCAACGTGCTCCTCGACAACGCCGCGGCCCACGGAAGCGGGTCGGTCCGGATCGAGGTACGCGCCGCCGACCAGGCGAGCACCTCGGTCGAGATCGCGGTGACCGACGACGGGCCGGGAGTCGCGCCCGAGCTGCGCCGGCGGATCTTCGCCTGGGGCGTCAGCCGACCGGGCTCGACAGGCCAGGGCATCGGTCTCCACGCCGCGCGAGACCTGATGGAACGCCAGGGTGGCTACCTCGAGCTGGTCGAGGCGAAGGAGCAGACCACCTTCGTCATCGGCATCCCGATGCTCGGCTGTATCGATGGCTGGGCCGATGGCTGTGCCGATGGCGGGGCTGATGGTGGGGCGGGCGACGGGGCCGACCAGCACGACGCCCCGACCCGGGGAGGTCGCCGTGGTGTCGCCGCGTAAACGGGTGAAGGTGGTCATCGTCGAGGACCACACCCTGTTCGCCGAGTCGCTCGAGCTGGCCCTCACCTTCGAGGGCTACGACGCCCACCGCGTCGACCTGCCCGAGGAGCCTCCCTCGGAGGCCAAGCTCACCTCGCTGATCATGCGCTCCCAGCCGCGCATCGTCCTGCTCGACCTCGACCTGGGGCAGCACGGTTCGGGCGTACGCCTCATCGCGCCGCTCGCCAGGGCCGGTGCCGACGTCGTCGTGGTCACGGGCTCGACCGACGAGACCCGTTGGGGGCATGCCCTGCACGTCGGGGCTCGCACGGTCCTGTCCAAGACGGTGCCGCTGGGCGAGATCCTGGGCACCGTACGCAGGCTCAACTACGGCCTCAGCGTGCTCGACGTCGACGACCGTGAGCGCCTGATCCGGGCGTGGGTGGGGCAGGAGCAGGACGTCATCGAGATCCGTCGCCGGCTCGCCCAGCTCTCCCCGCGGGAGTCGCAGGTGCTCGAGCACCTGATGGACGGCTTCACCGTCGGCGAGATCGCCAAGCTCCGCGTCGTGTCCGAGGCGACCGTGCGCACCCAGGTGAAGTCGATCCTCGCCAAGCTCGGCGTCTCCTCCCAGATCGCGGCGGTCAGCATCGCCCACAAGGCCGAGTGGCGAGCCGCCTGACCCGCGGGCGATCAGCTCGTCAGAGCGCGACCAGACCGTCGTCCTCGCTCGCACC
>JALZDD010000963.1 GCA_030862715.1 Actinomycetota bacterium
GCGCAGCTGGGAGGTGCCCTCGACGCGGAGGTGGATGTGCTGGGCGGGCTTGCCCTCGCGGTCGTCGAGGAGGGCGCGGACGATCAGGCCCTCCCTATCGTTCTCGCAGGTCAGCGACCGGATCTCGGCATGGTGGTCGAGCACCAGCGAGCGGGCCCCGGTGAACCGCATCCCGAGCGCGAAGTCGCCGGGGACCAGCTCGGCGGTGACCCCGCCGTCGAGCGCGACCGCGTAGCGGTGCGGGCCGGCCTCCTCGTCGGCATGGTCGAACCCCAGCGCTCGCGTGCGCCGGTCGTCGTCGGGCTCGATGAGCGGGCTGGGCATCACACCAAAGACCCCGTGGTCGCCCATCCACGGGCTCGGGATGTGCGAGGACGCGAACGCCTCGATCGCGGGCCGGTTCGGCCCGCCGGCCGTGTCGCGGTTGTGCGCGTGCCAGGCGTAGGGCCAGTTGCCCGCGGCGGCGTTCGTCATCGGCAGCCCGAAGACGCCCCCGTGGGGCAGCCCGACCAGCGGCGCGTTGTTGCCGCGTGAGAACCGGTCGCTGGAGTGCGTTCCCCGCCGGATGTCGACCTGATCGAGCGGCTCCGCCGGGAGCGGGCGGACGGGGCGTACGCCGACGTCGTCGACCCACACCCGCAGCGGCACTTCAGCGGCACGGACCACGACCAGGAGCCGCTCGATCCGGCGCCCCGCCAGCCCGGCCAGCGCCACCCGCCGCAGGTTCCACTGGTCCACCCACGCCCGCTTCCCCTCCCCCTGCGCGGCAGGAGTCAGCGCCTGCCCGTACTGGTCGACCAGCCCGATCTCGCTGAGCCGCCTCCCGTCGTCGAGGACCGCGTCGAGACAGACGTACGTCGAGTCCCACCGCCGCTCGTCGCTAGACGCCGACTCCGGGAAGACCACGAAGCGCAGCTCATCCCCGTCGGCCACCTCGACCGGCTCCGCCAGCGGAAACTCGGCCTCGACATCGCTGTCCCCGGCCGCCACCTCGAGAAGCCAGGCGTCCTCCGATGAGTAGCCGACCCCGGCACGGGCGGCGACGGGATCCCGGGGACCCCTCACGCCACTCCCCCGCTGCTGGTCGTACGGGCTGCCCCGGCGAAGCTCGCGCTCGCGGGGAGCAGGGGCAGGATCACGGTCTGGTAGGCGTGATAGACATCCGGCTTGCCCGGCCAGACGGTGGCCGAGGGCTGGTTGTGGGCGTCGAGCTCGTGGTGCCACGAACCACGCTGCCGGTCGACCAGATGCTCCTCGCAGTAGGCCCACCAGCGGCGTACGTCCGCGAGCGCGGCGGCGGAGCCGGTGTCGCGGAAGAGGGTCCAGGCCGCGGCGACGGCCTCGGCGGCGACCCAGTGCATCCGCTCGCGCACGACGGGCTTGTCGGCGAAGTCGGTCGTGTAGACGAAGCCGGGAGCGCCGTCGACCGACCACCCGCGCGAGGTCGCCGCGGCGAGGAGCGACTGCGCGTCCTGCAGCAGCCACGAAGGAGCCTCCGCCCCGAGCAGGGTGCGCGCATGCAGCGCCAGCCGCGCCCACTCGAAGAGGTGCCCGATGGTGACGCCGTACGGCCGGAACGGGTGCCCCGGCTCGTCGACGTTGTAGTCCAGATCCACGGTCCAAGCCGAGGCGAAGTGCTCCGGCAGCCGCCAGTCGTGCTCACGCGCGAAGCCGTGCACGACCCGCTCCAGGATCCGCAGCGCACGCTCGAGCCAGACCCGGCGCCCGGTCACCTCGGCGACCGCGAGGAATGCCTCGACGGCGTGCATGTTGGCGTTCACGCCGCGATAGCCGTCCAAGGTGGCCCAGTCGGCGCTCCAGACGTCGAGGATCATGCCGTCGTCCTCGCGCCAGAACCGCTCCTCCATCACGCTCAGCGCGTCGTCGAGCAGCGCCTCCGCGCCGGGGTGGCCGGCGGCGTACGCGGTGGTGGCGGCGAGCACGACGAAGGCGTGGGCGTAGCCCTCCTTCACGGTGCTCACCACCTCGCCGGTCTCCGGGGAGACCGCGGAGTGCCAGCCGCCGTTGTCGTCGTCGTGGAGGAGCCCGGTCAGCGCGGCGATCCCGTGGTCGACGTACGCAGCGGCCGAGGCGTCACCGCGCAGCTGTGCGAGCCCGAAGACGTGCGTCATCCGGCAGGTGATCCAGGTCTCGACGGGCCGCTCGGGAGAGAGCCGACCGTGCTCGTCGAGCCACCCGAAGCCACCGCCGTCGTGACGGGAGGCCCGGGCGAACGACAACAGGCGCGAGGCCTCCTCCTCGAAGCGGGCGATCTCGGCGGTGGTCAGTTGCAGGTCGGTCATCCCTTGATGGCCCCTTCCTCGACCCCGCGGAAGAAGTAGCGCTGCAGCACCGCGAAGACGATCACGATCGGGACGAACGAGATCATCGTGCCTGCCGCGATCAGGCGGGGGTTGTTGGTGAATGTGCCCGACAGATACTGCAGGCCGACGGTCAGCGTGAGGTTCTCCGGGTCGGTCAGCACGATCAGCGGCCACAGGAAGTCGTCCCAGGCCCCGATGAACGCGAAGATCGAGATGACGCTGAGCATGCCGCGTACGCCGGGGAGGTTGACGTGGATCAGCCGCTGCCAGGCGTTGGCGCCGTCCACCTTGGCGGCCATCTCGAGCTCGTCGGGGATCGCGGTGAACGCGGCCCGCATCAGCAGGACGTTGATCATCCCGATCATGCCCGGCAGCGCGACGCCCAGCAGGGTGTCGGTCAGCCCGAGCGAGCGGACCGTGACGTACTGAGCGATGATCGTCGCCTCGCCCGGCAGGATCAGGGTGGCCAGCAGCGCACCGAGCACCAGCCGGCTCCCGCGGAAGCGCAGCTTGGCCAGCGCGTAGCCCGCCATGGTGGCCCCGAGGACGTTGCCACCCACGACCAGGACCGCGACGATGAGCGAGTTCATCGCGTAGTCGACGACCGGAACGACCTCGGCGACCTTCGTGTAGTTGGCGAATGTCGGGTCCTCCGGGATGAACCGCGGGGTCGAGGTGTAGATGTTCTCGTCGATCCCCTTCAGCGACGTCGACAGCTGCCAGACGAACGGCAGGACCGTGATGACGAGCACCACCGCCAGCAGCACGTAGCGCAGCACGACCTCCCCCGCGGACATCCGGTGGAAGGCGTACGACTTCTGCCTCTTCTCTCGAGCCATCGACTCAGCCGTCCTTCCTGTTGAGGCGGGCCAGGAGCACCATCGGCACCAGGGTGAGGACAAAGAGCAGCAGGCTCAGCGCCGAGGCGTAGCCGAGGTGGCCGGTGAAGCCGGTGGAGTACATCTGGATCAGCATCACCACCGAGCTGACCCGGCCTCCCGGTCCGCCGGTGCCGCCGGTCATCACGTAGAGCTCGGAGAAGACCCGCAGCGAGGAGACCGTGATCAAGATGGTGATCAGCAGCATCGTGCCGCGTACGCCGGGCACGGTGATGCTCCAGAACCGGCGCACCGGACCGGCACCGTCGACGGCGGCGGCCTCGTGCAGCTCCTTGCCGACGTTCCCGAGCGCGGAGAGGTAGATGATCATGTAGTAGCCCAGGCCCTTCCAGACCGTCAGGCTGATCGCACTGAACAGCAGCAGCCAGCGGTCGGTGAGGAACGGAAGCGGCTCCTGGACCACCTTCAGCGCCTGCAGGATCGCGTTGATCGCCCCGCGGTCGTCGAGCATCCAGTTCCAGATCAGCGCGACGACCACCGCCGAGGCGACGACGGGCGTGTAGAACGCCACCCGGAAGAAGGTCAGGCCGGGCAGCTTCTTCTCCACCAGCACCGCCAGCAGCAGCGGCAGCATGGTGAGCAGAGGTACGCAGACCAGCATGTAGAGGACCGAGTTGGTCAGGGCGTAGACGAGCTGGTCGTCATCGAGCATCCGCTCGAAGTTGGCGAGCCCGACGAACTCTCCTCCGCCGAGCGGCTTCTTGTTCGTGAAGGCCATGTAGACC
>JALZDD010000375.1 GCA_030862715.1 Actinomycetota bacterium
CCCCCCCCCCCCGGCACCTGGCCAGATAGCAGGACACACATGACCTCACCGATCCTGGAGATGCGCGGCATCACCAAGGAGTTCCCCGGCGTCAAGGCGCTCGCCGACGTCAACCTCGTCGTCAACCGCGGTGACATCCACGCGATCTGCGGAGAGAACGGCGCCGGCAAGAGCACCCTGATGAAGGTGCTCAGCGGGGTCTACCCCCACGGCACCTACAGCGGCGACATCGTCTTCGAGGGCGAGACCGCGAAGTTCGCCAACATCCGGCAGAGCGAAGCGGCCGGCATCGTGATCATCCACCAGGAGCTCGCCCTCATCCCCGAGCTCTCGATCGCGGAGAACATCTTCCTCGGCAACGAGACCGCCAAGCGCGGCATCATCGACTGGGGCCGCGCCAACCGCGAGGCGATCGACCTGCTCGCGCGGGTCGGCCTGCGGGAGAACCCGCTGACGCCGGTGAAGAACCTCGGCATCGGCAAGCAGCAGCTGGTCGAGATCGCCAAGGCGCTCTCGAAGGAGGTCAAGCTGCTCATCCTCGACGAGCCGACCGCCGCCCTGAACGACGACGACTCCCAGCACCTCCTCGCGCTCCTGAAGGGGCTGAAGGAGAAGGGGATCACCTCGATCATGATCAGCCACAAGCTGAACGAGATCGAGCAGATCGCCGACGAGATCACGATCATCCGTGATGGCCAGAGCATCGAGACCCTCTCCGTCGCCGACGGTGGCGTGGACGAGGACCGGATCATCCGCGGGATGGTCGGCCGCGACCTCGAGAACCGCTTCCCCGATCACACCCCCGCCATCGGCGACATCCTCTTCCAGGTGCGCGACTGGACCGTCATGCACCCGCAGGACAGCCACCGCGAGGTCATCCGCCAGGCCAACCTGTCCGTGCGCGCCGGCGAGATCGTCGGCATCGCGGGGATGATGGGCGCGGGACGTACGGAGCTGGCGCGGTCGATCTTCGGTCGCTCCTACGGCTCCCGGACCTCCGGGTCGCTGGTCCTGGACGGCAAGGAACTGCACCTCAACACGGTCACCCAGGCGATCGATGCCGGCATCGCGTACGTCAGTGAGGACCGTAAGGGCCTCGGGCTCAACCTCATCGACGACATCAAGACCTCGGTCACCGCGGCGGCGCTGAAGAAGCTGCGCTCCGGGCTCGTCGTCGACGAGCACAAGGAGGTCGTGGTCGCCGAGGGCTACCGCAAGAACCTCAACATCAAGGCGCCTTCGATCACCGCCGGGGTCGGCAAGCTCTCCGGCGGCAACCAGCAGAAGGTGGTGCTGTCCAAGTGGATGTACACCGACCCGAAGCTGCTGATCCTCGACGAGCCGACCCGAGGCATCGACGTCGGCGCCAAGTACGAGATCTACGGGATCATCCAGGAGCTCGCCCGCAGCGGTCGCGGCGTACTGGTGATCTCCTCCGAGCTGCCTGAGCTGCTCGGTCTGTGTGATCGCATCTACACGCTCGCCGAGGGCGTGATCACCCATGAGTTCGACCGCTCAGAGGCCACCCAGGAGTCCCTGATGCGCTACATGACCGCGGACGCGAGGAAGTAACCCCCGATGAATGCCCTGCTCAACACGCTGCGCGGGAACGTCCGCCAGTACGGGATGATCATCGCTCTGGCGGCGATCGTCATCCTCTTCCAGATCTCGACCGAGGGCGTGCTGCTCAAGCCGCTCAACGTCTCGAACCTGGTTGTCCAGAACGCCCAGATCCTGATCCTCGCCATCGGCATGGTGATCGTGATCGTCGCGCGCCACATCGACCTCTCGGTCGGCTCCGTGGCCGCCTTCGTCGGCGCCGCCGCGGCGATCATGATGACGCAGTACGACTTCCCGTGGTGGGTCGCCGTCTTCCTCGGCCTGCTGCTCGGCACCGCGATCGGCGCCTGGCACGGCTTCTGGGTGGCCTACGTCGGGATCCCGGCGTTCATCGTCACGCTGGCCTCGATGCTGCTCTTCCGCGGTCTGACCCTGGTCGTGCTCAAGGGCGCGACCGTCGGTGGTCTGCCCGAGGAGTTCAAGGCCATCGGCAACGGCTTCCTGCCCGAGATCGGGCCGGACACCGGGTTCCACAACCTGACCCTTCTCATCGCCGTGGCCGCCGTCGCTGTGCTGATCTTCCTCGAGGTGCGTCGCCGTAACGCCCAGGCGGCGTACAACTTCGACGTCCTGCCCTTCCCGCTCTTCGTGGTGAAGCTGGCGCTGCTGACGATCGTGATCATGTACTTCGCATACCTGCTCGCCGACGCGCGCGGCCTGCCGATCGTCGGCCTGATCCTGGCCGGGCTGATCGTGGTCTACACGTTCATCATGAACAAGACCGTCTTCGGCCGGCACGTCTACGCGATCGGCGGCAACGTCGACGCGGCCACGATGTCCGGCGTCAACACCAAGCGTGTCGACTTCCTGGTCATGATGAACATGGGGCTCCTGTCCGGCCTCGCGGGCCTCGTCACGACCGCGCGCCTGACCGCGGCCAACCCCAAGGCCGGCGTCAACTTCGAGCTCGACGCGATCGCCGCCGCCTTCATCGGTGGCGCGGCCGTCACCGGCGGCGTCGGCACCGTCGTCGGCGCGATCATCGGTGGTCTCGTCATGGGTGTCCTCAACAACGGCATGTCGCTGCTCGGTGTCTCCATCGACTGGCAGCAGGCCATCAAGGGCCTCGTGCTCCTGCTCGCCGTCGCCTTCGACGTGTGGAACAAGCGCCGCACCGCCGGGTCCGGTGGTGCCGGTGCCGAGGCCGCCGAGCCCAGCGCTCCGCCGCCCGACAAGCTGGCCGAGGAGATCGAGGCGATGGAGGCCGAGCTCAGCGTCGACTCCAACGATCCTCCGAAGACCTGATCCATCCCCCACACCCCCACCCCGCGACCCCTGCCTCCCCCCGGGCAGGGGTCGCTGGGTTTTCGGTGTTGCTGCGGGGACGTGTTACATCCCCGCGGTACCCGCAACGAGCCGTCGGTGTTGAATAGCGGGGTGGCAAACTCCGCTCAGTGGCTCCAGGGAGCCCGTCCTCGCACTCTCCCCGCGGCGCTCGCGCCGGTCATCGCCGGCACCGGGGTGGCTGCGTACGCCGGTGGGTTGGTCTGGTGGAAGGCGCTGCTCGCTCTCGTGGTGGCGCTGGCGCTGCAGGTCGCGGTCAACTACGCCAACGACTACTCCGACGGGATCCGGGGGACCGACGACGATCGTGTTGGCCCGCTGCGGCTGACCGGCTCCGGCCTCGCGGCGCCGTCCTCGGTCAAGCGCGCCGCGTTCATCGCCTTCGGGATCGCCGCGGTCGCCGGCCTGGTGCTGGCGGTGACCTCCGCCTGGTGGCTGATCATCGTAGGCCTGGTGTGCATGATCGCGGCCTGGTACTACACCGGCGGTTCCCGCCCCTACGGCTACGCCGGCCTCGGCGAGGTCATGGTCTTCGTCTTCTTCGGGCTCGTCGCGGTCATCGGCACGACGTACGTCCAGACCCAGACCTGGGAGTGGGCCGCGCTGTGGGCCGGTGTCGGGATCGGCGCGATCACTTCCGCGCTCCTCGTCGCCAACAACCTCCGCGACATCCCCGGCGACACCGAGTCGGGGAAGATCACCCTCGCCGTCCGTCTCGGCGACGCGCGCACCCGCTGGCTCTACGTCGCCCTCGTGGCCGTCGCCGCCGTCTCCGTCGTGCTCGTGGCCCTGACGACGTCCTGGTGGGCGCTGCTCGGCCTCGGGTTCATCGCCGTCGCCGCTCAGGGCGTACGCACCATCCTCGACCGC
>JALZDD010000973.1 GCA_030862715.1 Actinomycetota bacterium
GTCTTCGCCAAGGTGATCATGCCGGCCACCGGCAACGCCTACGACGCGATCATCGCCGCCTTCGTGACGTACGCCATCGGGTTCGTCGCCCGCCCCCTGGGCGGCGTCGTCTTCGGCCACATCGGCGACCGCCTCGGCCGCAAGTACACGCTGCAGCTGACCATCATGCTGATCGGTGTCGCCACCGTGCTGATGGGCTGCCTGCCGACGTACAACCAGATCGGCCTCGCCGCGCCGATCGCGCTGGTGGTGCTGCGGTTCGTGCAGGGGCTCGCGCTGGGTGGTGAG
Organism: Actinomycetota bacterium; assembly: GCA_030862715.1. Next base: position 289 of record JALZDD010000973.1, read on the forward strand.
TGGGGCGGCGCCGTCCTGCTGGTCGCCGAGCACGCCCCCGACGACAGGCGGGCGACCTGGGCCGCCTGGCCGCAGGCCGCGGTGCCGGTGGGCAACCTGCTCGCCACGCTGGTGCTCACCCTGATGACCATCACGCTCTCCGACGCCGCGTTCCTGGCGTGGGGCTGGCGGGTCGCGTTCTGGCTGTCGGCCGTGGTGGTCGTCGTCGGCTACTTCATCCGCCGCTCGGTGACCGACTCGCCCATCTTCGAGGAGGCGAAGGCGGAGCAGACCGAGTCCGCCTCGACCGGCTACGGCGTCTTCGAGGTGCTCCGCCGCTACCCGCTGGGCGTGCTCAAGGGCATGGGCCTGCGGTTCGCGGAGAACATCATGTACTACCTGGTGGTGTCCTTCTCGATCGTCTACCTGGTCGAGGACCAGAAGATGGACCAGGGTGCGCTGCTCGGTCTGATCGCGGTCGCGCACGCCTGCCACTTCTTCTTCATCCTCGCCGTCGGCCGGATCGCCGATGGCGTGGGCCGCAAGCCGGTCTACCTGGTCGGTGCTGTGCTCGGCGCGACCTGGGGCTTCTGGGCGTTCCCGATGCTCGACACCAAGAGCAACGTCGCGATCGTGGCGGCGCTGATCGCCGGTCTGGCCATCCACGCGCTGATGTACTCCACGCAGCCCGCGATCATGGCCGAGATGTTCCCGACCCGGATGCGCTACTCCGGTATCTCGATCTCCTACCAGGTGACCTCGATCTTCGCCGGCTCGCTCGCGCCGCTGCTGGCCATCGCCTGGCTCAAGGACACCGGCACCTGGACCAACACCGCGATCTACCTCGCTGTGGCGGGCATCATCACCGGCCTGGTCGTCCTCACGCTCAAGGAGACCAGGGGCACCTCGCTGCGGGCCCTGGACCGCGCCGACGCCGACCGCGTTGCCGAGCGTGAGGTGAGCCCGGCGTGAGCCCAGCGACGACGGCCCCGCCCGTGTCGGTCGATTCCGGACGTACGCTGCGGGGCCGGCGCGCCCTGGTCACCGGCGGCGCCTCGGGGATCGGCGCGGCGGTGGCCCGCGAGCTCGCTGCCCGTGGCGCGAGGGTCGTCGTCGCCGACGTGGCCGGTGACGCCGCCCATGCCCTCGCCGAGGAGATCGGCGGCGAGGCGTGGGTGGTGGACCTGACCGCCACCGAGGAGCTGGACGACCTCACCCTCGAGGTCGACATCCTGGTCAACAACGCCGGCATCCAGCGGGTCAGCCCCATCGAGAAGTTCGACCCCGACGACTTCCGCAGGATCCACTCGATCATGCTGGTCGCGCCGTTCTTGCTGGTCAGAGCCGCCTTGCCGCACATGTACGCCAACGGCTGGGGTCGCATCGTCAACATCTCCTCCGTGCACGGCCTGGTCGCCTCCCCCTTCAAGAGCGCCTACGTCTCGGCCAAGCACGGCCTGGAGGGACTCTCGAAGGTCACCGCCCTCGAGGGCGGCCCGCACGGGGTGACCAGCGTCTGCATCAACCCGGGCTATGTGCGTACGCCGCTGGTGGAGAAGCAGATCGCCGACCAGGCCGAGGTGCACGGTGTCCCGGCCTCCGAGGTCGTCGAGCAGGTGCTCCTGCAGGACGTGGCGGTGAAACGGCTGGTCGAGCCGGAGGAGGTCGGCTCCCTGGTCGGCTGGCTCACCGGCCCGGACGCCTCGATGGTCTCCGGTGCCTCGTGGGCCATCGACGGCGGCTGGAGCGCCCGATAGCTCCAGCCCTGCCGTGCTCAGGCCTGCGTACGCCACCAGTCCACCGTCGCCTTGGCCCCGGTCTCGAGCGGGGTGGGGGCCAGGCCGAGCAGGGCCTCGCTGGCCGAGGAGTCCACGACGAACGGCTTGTCGAACTGGTAGACCATCTCGGTCAGCTCCCGGGTGCCGGCGTGCACCGTGCCGATCGCCTTCATCGTCCAGGTGGGGATGCGGCCGACCCGGGGTGCGGCGACCCCGGCCACGTCGGCATAGAGCTGGACGAGCGCACGCTGGGAGACCGCGGGCGCGGTGGGCGCGTGCAGGAAGGTGTCCCACAGGGTCTTGTCGTCGGCTGCCGTGATCATCGCGGCGCCCAGGTCGGGGACGTACGTCCAGGAGTGCGGCGCGTCCGGGTCGCCGAGGACGCGCATGGTGCGGCCGGCGAGGACGGTGGGCACCATGCGCTCGCCGGCGTGGGCGGTACGCACCAGCGGTCCGTAGAAGTCCGAGGCCGCGACGCTGACCGTCGGGGTCGGTGAGGCGTCCCGGACATGGAGCAGCTCGACCCGCACCGCGGGCTTGCCGAAGTCGGCGTTCCGCGGCGTCTTCTCGGTGATCGGCCCAGTGACGTGGCCGTAGGCGTAGAGGCTCTCCGGGAAGACGACCACGGCACCGGCCCGTCCAGCGGCCTCGAGCACGACCTTCTCGGCCCGCGGGAGCTCGGCGCGCCAGGTGTCGGCGGCATAGGCGCTGCCGTGCATGCAGTGGAAGACGGCACTCACGCCGACGGCCGCCTGGGTGACGGTGTCGAGATCCGTGGCGTCGCCGCGGAGCCGCTCGATGCTCGCGTGCACCGGGCCGCTGCCGGAGCGGGTGAGGAGGCGTACGCGATCTCCGCGGGCGGCGAGCTGCTGGGCGATCGTCGAGCCGACGGGGCCGGCGCCGATGACGAGGTAGGTGCTGTTCATGGCTGTCTCCTGAGTTCGAGGTTCCGAGAGCAGTGCTCTCGGAATGAGTTTGGCGCGAGTCGTCGGCAAAAGCAAGAGCGCTGCTCACTTTTGTTGACAGCGCTCTCTAGATCGGGACACGATGGCGTCATGACAGCCACCTCACGAGACGGCACCCCACGTGAACGGGCGCGGGCGCAGACCATGGACGAGATCGTCCGGATCGGCCGCGAGCACCTGGCGATCCACGGCGCCGCCGCGCTCTCGCTGCGTGCGGTCGCCCGCGATCTCGGGGTGGTCTCCTCGGCGGTCTACCGCTACGTGAAGA